>JABIXC010000005.1 GCA_018666775.1 Rhodospirillales bacterium
GATCGCCTTGGCTGCACCCGTCTGTCTTGTCTGCGATTTCTGTTTCATCTTCATTCCCCTTCGGGTCATTACGATGTGCCAGAAACCCTCTCTTATGCAATGCCCCTAATCTGTCCCATAGGCGCTGACGTTAGACAATCCCTACATTAATTAACAATTTTTACAATAAACTCTTAAATAAATCACACTTTATGCTGGCAAATAAAAGGCAGCTCATCGCAATTCTATAAGGCCATCTGATAGATGACGCCGAGGACGGCGCTGACGAGAAGGGTCGGGATCATACTCACCTTGAACCGGAGCATCGCAACGAGCGCGGCCACAGCCAGAGCCAGGGCAGCAACGTCAATTGTTTCCCACACCGGGACCTGAAGCTTCATCCCAAACATTTGGACCTCATTGACTGCGCTGAATACAACGTGCAGCCCAAACCACGCCGCCAGGTTCAAAATGACACCCACAATAGCCGCCGTGATGGCCGAGAGCGCGGCGCTAAGGGATTGATTGTTGCGCAGCGATTCAATGTAGGGGCCGCCCAGGAAAATCCACAGAAAGCACGGCACGAACGTCACCCACGTCGTGATCATTGCGCCCAGGAACCCTGCCATCATGGGATCAAGCATCCCGGGGTTCCGATACGCCGCCATAAAGCCAACGAACTGCACCACCATAATCAGCGGGCCGGGCGTGGTCTCTGCCATGCCCAAGCCATCCAGCATCTCTCCGGGCGCAAGCCATCCGAAATTGTTAACCGCTTCTTGGGCGACGTATGCGAGGACGGCATAGGCGCCGCCGAATGTCACCACCGCCATCTTGCTAAAGAATATGCCCTCTTGGACATACACGTTCCCAAATCCCAGCAGGGCGACCAATATGGCAAGCGGCCCAAGCCACAATGTAAGGCACACCACCGTCACTTTGACGGCACGTCTTGTCGATGGGCGGGTGTGATCCAATTGTCCGTTTGCCAGCGCCGCATCGATCATCGGTGTCGCAGTATTGGCATCGGGTTCATGGCCGATAACCACAAACTTGTCCGGGTTAAGGCGCCCCCCAATGAAGCCGATCAATCCGGCTGACAGCACGATGAGGGGGAATGGTAAATCGAAGAGGAAAATGCCAATGAACGCCGCTGCGGCAAGGGCGATCATGAAAGCATTCTTGAGCACCCGTTTGCCGATGCGGTGTACGGCCTCTATCACCACGGCGAGTACCGCTGCCTTGATTCCAAAAAAGATTGCCTGAACAATACTCAGATCCTGAAATCCGGCGTAAAGAACGCTAAGCAACAAGATGATAATGGCACCGGGAAGCACAAAAAGAACCCCCGCCACAAGACCGCCGGGGATGCGGTGAAGTAGCCAGCCCACATAGGTCGCTAACTGCTGTGCCTCTGGCCCCGGTAGAAGCATGCAGTAGTTCAGTGCATGGAGAAACCGGCTCTCGCTGATCCATTTCTTCTCGTCGACGAGAATACGGTGCATCAGGGCGATCTGGCCCGCCGGTCCGCCAAAACTTAACAGGCTGATCCTTATCCAGACCCGCAAGGCTTCGGAAAAACTAATCGGCTGAGAATTTGGCTCAGTGGTATCGGATGTTCTTACGTCAGACATGGCAAAGATATACCACATGCCCGCTTATGCGCATAAGCGAACATGAAGAACGGTCCACCATTGCGTTTTTCACGATCTCCGCTAAAACTAGGCTCAGTTTTAGAAACACACGTGCGCACGGTCTCGTGGGCATGGCAGGACAACAATTGAAGGAGTATACGGCATGAAGACTTTGGGTTTCATTGGCACCGGTGGCATGGGCAAGGGTATGGCAGCCAACCTGATCAAGGCTGGCTATAGCTTGGTGATCACCGATCTCAACCGCGAACAGGCCAAGGACCTAGAGGCCCAGGGCGCACAGTTCGTGGACTCCCCCAAAGCCGTCGCCGAACAGAGCGAGCTTGTACTCTCAATGCTGCCGCACAACGATGCCGTCAAGGCTGTCGGCCTGGGCAAGGGTGGACTCATCGAGGCGACCAGTGGCACGAAAGTGTGGATTGATTTCTCCAGTATTGATAAAGAAACCATTGTTCGCGCCAGCGACGAACTTGGTAAAAAGGGTTGGACTGTCGTGGATGCTTCCGCAGGCGGCGTCGAGGAAGTGGCAGCGGCTGGTAACCTGGCGCTCTGGCTTTCCGGTTCCAAGGCCTTGTTTGATGCGCATCAGCCCATCTTTGAAGCAATGGGCAAATCAGCCCTTCACGTGGGCGAGCTCGGCAATGCCAAGCTGGTCAAAAATGCCATGGCGATGTTGGCCGCTGTGCAGCACATGAGCATTGTCGAGATGTGCGGTTGGCTTAAGAAAGGCGGGATGGATGAGGCCACTTTCCAGACCATTCTCAAAAATTCCCAGCAAGATTCGGTGGCAACCCAGCGCATCATGGATAAGGTGGTGAGCCGTGATTTCAAACCCCGCAAGTCATGGATGCCAAAGGACGTCAACTTTGGGCTCGACATGGCGCGCGAAATGGAAGTGCCGATGCCGTTTGTCGGCCTCGCATCCCAGATGTTCGCGGTTGCACAGGCAACGGGCGGTGACGGCTATGAAGCAACAGGCATCGCCTGCAACGTCTACGACGTGCTTAATGGCGTGAAATCCAAATAGAGCTGAGGCATCGAGAAGCGCTACGCTACGATTTTAGAAGCAATAATATTGCGGTCGTCAGGGCAAAGAAAAGACACAGGCATTGCCAAACCCCCACCGGATTTTTTTCCATCAAGGGTACATTTTTTCGGCGCACAAAATCCCGGCTTGGGTGTTTCAAATCGGCCAGAAATTCAGAAGATGCCAGGTAGCGTTTGGTCACATCCAGATGAACCGCCTTGCTGATTGCAAACTCGATCCAATCGGGAAGCGGCTCTTTTGAGCCCAATGTGGATTTGAAATTTAACCGTCTCAGGTTTTTTTGGGTGCGAATATGGGAAACTTTCACCCCATAGGGGAATTGGCCGGTCAACATTTCGTAGGCAATCACGCCCAAAGAAAAAAGATCCGATTGCGACGTTCCGCCATAGCCTAAAAAATTGTCTAACGTCAGCGCCTATGGGACAGATTAGGGGCATTGCATAAGAGAGGGTTTCTGGCACATCGTAATGACCCGAAGGGGAATGAAGATGAAACAGAAATCGCAGACAAGACAGACGGGTGCAGCCAAGGCGATCAA
>JABIXC010000006.1 GCA_018666775.1 Rhodospirillales bacterium
TGATCGCCTTGGCTGCACCCGTCTGTCTTGTCTGCGATTTCTGTTTCATCTTCATTCCCCTTCGGGTCATTACGATGTGCCAGAAACCCTCTCTTATGCAATGCCCCTAATCTGTCCCATAGGCGCTGACGTTAGACAATCAACAGATAGCCCGCTAATTCCTTTGCCGCAGAAAACCGCAGGCGTTTATCCGCTTCTTCATCCATGGCGATGGCCGCCATAATGGCAACGGGATCACAGGCCAAATCCACCAACCGCTGAGTGATATCGGCACCCGGATCATGCTTTGGTTTTGCCAGCATTTTGCCCGGGCCTGATTTGGGCGCGGTTTTCCGGGTTGCCTTTTTTATAGGGGCCTTTTTGAGTGTGGGTTTTTGAACAGATTTTTTCGAGACAGGTGGGACAGCCGAAGCTGCCAAAACGCCTTCATTGCGCTTTGCCATGGGAACCTCGCCATAAATGATCAGAATCGGGGAATAAAAAAAATCGGGAACCGCCGTGGGGGCGAAGTTCCCGATTGAGAAGTTAAACTTACTTCATTTTATAAAGACCGTCAAGTATTATTTACTTTTTATTTTTCGGGGTTGCTTCCACACCCCAAGGATCGTGCGGGTGATCATCCCCATTTGCATCATAATTAAGCCTGACCGTAATGGCCGTTAGCCCTCGGCGCTGAATGCCGCGAAGGGTGGTATGGGAACGCCCATCCATTTCTTCCAATCGTCGCCAGGGAATTCGTGCCGCCCTTGCCCAGAGGATTCGGCGTTCTTCTTCTGCCGCCCAAAGCAGCCAGCACACAGCCTCATCCGCCCGTGAAATTTGGGCCGGAAGAGGCACCGGCGGGCGTCTGCGCACATCACCGAAGCTATAAGCCGAGAGACTTTCCTGCACCACATCGGGCCATTGGGCCTTAATCTGTGCCGGGCGATCCCGACTGCCAAGGGCCTGGGCACGCAACACACCGGCTGCCTCTTCCAACCGCGACTTCACCGTATTTACATGCCAATTCTTTTTATCCTGTCCTTCCCCCCCATGGTTGCCCCCGTCTGAATTAATCCTGAAACGTGCCATGGTTACTCCTTGATACTAACTAAAATAGATGGACATCTAAGTGTAAGTTACTCTATCGTTAATTCAAGCTTTTTTTCGTGACAAATGTTAGTAATTCTATCATTATGGTGTTTATGATTAACGTCGGAACACACATACGCGATGCCCGGGAACGGGCCTCCATGACCCAGCAGGAATTGGCCACCTGCTGTGGGGTTTCCCGCGCGGCCGTTGCCCAATGGGAAAACGGTAGTACCAAACCCAGCCTGAAACACCTGCAGCAGGCGGCAGATTCGCTGGGGGTCTGGGTATCGTGGATCACCGGAGAGGGTGAATATTCCGGCCTTGAAGATGAAGCGGTCCCCTTTCGGCCCCGAGGATTCAACGTACCTGTCATCGATTACATCAGCGCTGGATCATGGGGTGAGATCACAGACGCCTATCCGCCGGGCCGTGGCATGGACTCTCTGGTAAGCGAACAACCAACGGGCCCCAGCGCCTTTGCCCTTGAAGTCCGCGGCAACTCTATGGAAACAGAGTTCAAAGAAGGCGATAAAATCATCGTCGACCCCGATACCCCCCCCCAACCGGGTGATCTGGTGGTTGCTAAACTTGATGACCAAGAAGAAGCCACATTCAAAAAATACCGTCCCCGGGGGACAGATGATGACAGCCAACCGGTCATTGATCTGGTGCCCCTGAACGAAGACTGGCCGACCCTGCACATCGACAAGGACCATCCCGGTTCTATTATCGGCACGGTCATTGAGCACCGCCGGTACTGCCGCGCCTGATTTACTTCATCTGGCATAAAATTAACGTTTAAGGCGCTGCACCAACCCAGCGCCTACGATTCGTTAATGATTTTCACCCAAAACTGCCGGATATGAAGCCTGAATTCTTAATTCAGAGGCCTTGGCATTAATTAATTAGCAAGGCTTCCCCGGCACAATCAACGCTACATACATTCTAGTATCCGGGGCCCCGAAACGCTCTGTATGGTTGCAACGTTCTGCGGCCAACAAACAAAGGCAAAAAATGACCAAGGCAGGCTCCAGTTTAATCATCGAGGAAGACCGGATTTCTGAATCCAGTGATGCGCCCGTGTCCCTGACGGCTGCCCAATCCAGTTCTGACCTATCCCTTTTGCTGGTAGCCGACACCCAGAATCAAAAAGAAAATTTTGAAAAGGCCATGAATGAACATTCCATTGGGCCCTGCCGTATTGAATGGGTAAAGGGCTTGGATGATGTCGCCCAGATTGTCAAAAACACCCATTTCGATGCCGTTCTTCTGGATGTTGATTGTCATGGCGGGCCGCTTGCCAAACACATAGAAACCATCAATGGGCTTTTGGGCCAGACGCCGATCCTGATCTATGGCGAAGAAGAAGATGAGGGTGCCGCAATGGAAGCGATACGTCTCGGAGCTCAGGATTACGTGATTAAAGGCCAAATCACCGGCAAGGCGCTGGTTCGCGCAATTCGCTATGCCATTGAACGCAAAGGTGCGGAACATCACCTTCAAACGCTGATCAATTACGACAATCTTACCAAACTTCCCAACCGCGAGCTTTTGCTGGATCGTTTGACCCAAGCCATTGCCCAAGCGACCCGCCAACAAACCCTGGTGGGACTCCTGCTTTTGGATCTTGATCGTTTTAAAATGGTCAATGATACCCTGGGCCATGCCTTCGGCGACAAACTGTTGCGTGATGTCGCAGATCGGGTTGGAACCTGCTTGCGCGATAGTGACACGCTGGCCAGGCTGGGGGGGGATGAGTTTATTGCCATCCTGACTGGCATCACCGGGGCTCAAGACGCGGCCAAGGTCGCCAACAAAATTTTAGAATGTCTTTCAAGGCCCATGGTTATCGAAGGCCACGAAGTCTTCGTCACGGCCAGCATCGGGATCAGTCTTTTTCCCAATGACGGCGTTGATAAAAATGCGTTGATCACCAATGCCGACGTCGCCATGTACCGTGCCAAAGAAGAAGGCAGAAATCACTTTCAGTTCTACACCTATGGTATGAACGCCTCGACCGTTGAGCGGTTGACCCTTGAAAATGACCTTCGCCGTGCTGTCGAAAGGGATGAGCTGGTCCTCTATTACCAGCCCCAGATGCGGCTTGAAGACGATAAAATTGTCGGCGCCGAAGCATTGATTAGATGGCAGCACCCCGAACTTGGGCTGGTGCCACCAGCACGGTTTATTCCCATCGCCGAAGAATCCGGACTGATTGTTCCCATTGGGGAATGGGTTCTGGAAGAGGCATGTGCCCAAAACAAGGCCTGGATCGATGATGGCCGCCCACCCATTGTGATGTCCGTCAATCTGTCCTCTCGGCAATTCCATCAGGAAAACATGCTGCGGACCGTTACTCAAATTCTTGAAAAAACCGGGCTTGCCGCAGACCAGCTGGTGCTTGAATTGACGGAAAGCTCTTTGATGCAAAATCCCGATGATGCGGTGGTCACCCTGTGTTTATTGAACAACATGGGCATTGGTATCTCCATCGATGATTTTGGCACCGGGTATTCATCCCTTGGGCATCTCAAACGGTTTCCCATCAATGCGCTAAAAGTAGACCGGGCCTTTATCGATGACATCACCAAAAAGCCCGAAGACGACGCCATTGTCCGGGCCATTCTGGCGCTGGCCCACAGCCTCCACCTCCAGGCCGTGGCTGAAGGTGTGGAAACCAAAGAACAGCTTGATTTCCTGCGCGAAGCAGGGTGCGATGAGATTCAGGGTTTTTATATAAGCAAACCCGTCCCCAAGGATGAATTTGCCAAAGAATACCTGAAGCTCCAGAAAAAATAGGGCACGCCTCATATCTTTTGCGCGCCGCCTAAACATCTGGGCGATGAATGCGATTGTATTTTGCACTGCCGGTGATAGCTTAGCCCATGAAATTTAACTCCCCCCTCCAAAAGGGCCGCCTGATCAGCCGCTACAAAAGATTCCTGAGCGACATTGAACTGTCTTCTGGTGAAACCATCACAGCCCATATTGCCAACCCCGGCGCCATGACTGGCCTTGCCAAACCGGGGGCAGAAGTCTGGGTTTCGCTTTCCGACAACCCAAAACGAAAACTGCCTTTCAGTTGGGAATTGGTACGTGTGGGACGGCATTTGGTTGACGTTAATACATCCCATGCCAACCGGGTGGTCGAAGAATCGCTGGCTAAAAAAGGGATCTCGGAGCTTGCCGCCTACAATTCGGTGCGCCGCGAAGTCGCGTATGGGAAAAATTCACGATGTGATTTTCTGCTCAAGGAACCCGGCCTGGCTGACTGCTGGCTGGAGGTCAAAAATGTCAGCCTAAAACGAGGAAATAGGGCTGAATTCCCTGATTCTGTGACCACGCGCGGGGCCAAACACCTCTATGAGCTCATGGATGTTGTCACCAAGGGGGAAAGAGCGGTAATGCTGTATGTTGTCCAAAGAGCAGATTGCGCAAGTTTTTCTGTCGCAGCAGATATCGACCCGGCCTATGGTGCAGCCATGGAACTGGCCAAAGACAAGGGTGTTGAATTCTTGTGCTACGTCTGCAAAATCAGAAAAGATGGACTTTATCTGGATCACCCCTTGCCCTTTACCGAACCGTTAAAGCGCACCAGTGAGCAAGAATTGATAGTAACGAATGAATGATACAAAATGAACGATATGGACATTACTGGCAAACGGCCCCATGTCGCTGGCGAGCGACAGATCATCATCAATGGTGAGGCCGAATTTGAATCCATGCGGCGCGCAGGGCGGCTTGCCGCCCAAACCCTTGATTTCATAACCCCCCATGTAAAGCCCGGCGCAAGCACCGCTGATCTGGACCGCCTATGCGCTGAATTCATCATTGATCACGATGGCATTTCTGCACCGCTTGGTTATCGCGGGTTCCCAAAATCCATTTGCACATCGGTCAATCATGTTGTTTGCCACGGCATCCCCGATGAAAAAAAATACCTGCAAGATGGCGACATCATCAACATTGACGTCACCCCCATTGTTGATGGCTGGCATGGTGATACGTCGCGCATGTTTTATGTGGGAAAGCCCAGCGTAAAAGCACGCAAACTGGTGGAAACCACCCATGGGGCCATGATGCGCGGCATTGATGCCATCCGCCCGGGCGCCACCCTTGGCGATATCGGCCATGCCATCCAGACCCTGGCCGAAGCAAACCGTTATTCAGTCGTACAGGATTTCTGTGGCCATGGCCTTGGCAAGGTTTTTCATACGCCGCCCAATATCCTCCATTTTGGGAACCCGGGCGAAGGCCTTGCCATTAGAGAGGGCATGTTTTTTACCATTGAGCCCATGATCAATACGGGGAAATTTGACGTAAAGATTTTGTCAGATGGCTGGACGGCAGTCACAAAGGATCGTTCGCTTTCTGCCCAGTTTGAACATTCTATTGGTGTCACGAAAGATGGCTGTGAAATTTTCACGCTTTCGCCAAAGGGATTTGACTGCCCACCGTATGACTGCTGATTACCAGGGCTGGAAAAACACATGGCAAACAGCGAACATTATCACGGCCACAGGCAACGTCTAAAAAACCGGTTTCTCAGCGATCTGGGGACCGGGTTTTCTGATTACGAACTGGTTGAGCTCCTGCTTTTCAATGCATTGCCCAGAACCGACGTCAAACCCCTGGCCAAGGCATTGATCAATCGTTTTGGTGGGTTTTCTGAACTGATTTTTGCAGATGCATCTGAAATCAAGGAAATCTCCGGCGCTGGCGACAGCACGGTTGTGGCGCTCAAATCGGTGCAAGCAGCGGCCATCCGCCTTGCCCGGATGCAAATTTTGGATAAACCCATTCTTTCATCATGGCTGCAATTGCTGGATTACTGCACCACAGCCATGGCGCGGGAACAAATAGAGCAGTTCCGTATCCTGTTTCTTGACCGGAAAAACATCCTCATCACGGATGAAGTGCAGCAAACAGGCACCGTTGATCACACGCCGGTCTATCCCCGTGAGGTCATCAAGCGGGCACTTGAACTAAACGCGTCGGCCATTATCATGGTTCACAATCACCCATCAGGCGATCCGGCACCGTCCAAAAACGATATTGAAATAACCGATGAAATAAAGGAAATCGGTAGAAAACTCGGAATTGTGCTACATGATCATCTGATCATTGGCAAAAATGGACATGCCAGTTTTAAAAGTATGGGATTGCTGTAAACTGCGCCTCTTTTCCACATGCTATCTGACACCTCTTACCCCGTAAGGACATCATGATTCCACGCTATTCCCGACCTGAAATGGTCGACATCTGGGAACCCCAAAATAAATTTCAAATCTGGCTTGATATTGAAGTTCATGCCTGTGATGCCCAAGCAGAACTTGGCGTTATTCCCCACGAAGCCGCCAAGGCCGTGCGAGAAGCCGGTGCATTCAACATTGATCGCATTGATGAAATTGAACGTGAAACCAAACACGATGTCATTGCGTTTCTAACCAGTTTGGCTGAAAACGTCGGACCTGAAGCCCGCTTTGTGCATCAGGGGATGACATCCTCGGATGTTTTGGATACCTGCCTTGCTGTCCAGTTGAATCAGGCATCCGAAATTTTGCTGAACGATCTCGACAATCTTCTGGCCGCGCTAAAAAAGCGGGCCATTGAACACAAAATGACCCTTTGTGTCGGACGCAGTCATGGCATCCATGCTGAACCCACCACCTTCGGGCTTAAGCTTGCTGGTTTTTATGCCGAATTCTCCCGCAACCGCGACCGCTTGATTGCGGCCCGCGAAGATATCGCCACCTGCGCGATTTCTGGTGCCGTTGGCACCTTTGCCAATATTGACCCCGCAGTTGAAGCCCATGTTGCCAAAAAACTCGGCCTTTCCATTGAGCCTGTCTCAAGCCAGGTAATTCCCCGGGACAGACATGCATATTTCTTTGCAACCCTTGGCGTGATTGCATCATCGGTAGAACGACTGGCCACCGAAATTCGCCATCTCCAGCGCACCGAACTGCGCGAAGTAGAGGAATTTTTCTCTCCGGGCCAAAAGGGTTCTTCGGCCATGCCCCACAAACGCAATCCGGTGTTGACCGAAAACCTGACGGGCCTTGCCCGATTGGTCCGTTCTGCCGTGGTGCCCGCGCTGGAAAACGTGGCGCTCTGGCATGAACGCGATATTTCACATTCTTCTGTTGAACGCATGATCGGCCCGGACGCCACCGTCACACTGGATTTCGCACTCAACCGTCTGGTTAGTGTCGTTGAAAAACTGGTGGTCTACCCTGAGAACATGCAAAAAACCTTGGATATCCTGGGTGGGCTGGTTCATTCCCAGCGTGTCCTTCTGGAATTGACCCAAAAAGGCATGAGCCGCGAAGACGCCTATACGGCGGTGCAGAAAAACGCCATGAAAGCCTGGGAAGAAGGCACGGACTTCCAGGCAGAACTAACCAATGACAAAACTGTTGCCAAGCATCTGAGCGCGGATGAAATTGCGGCAATGTTTGATATGGCGTTCCACACCAAACATGTGGACACAATCTTCAAACGGGTCTTCGGCTAAAGCTTAAGCCCGCTTATTTGCCAGATTCCATGATCTGTTCATGGGCGATGGACACCAATTCATCCATTTTCTTGCGCAGGTCTGTTTCCGTTATGGAAACACCCTTCGCTGTGAAATCCCCAAGGACTTTCTCAACGACATCGTCCTCGCCCGGTTTTTCGAAATCAGATGCAACAACGTCCTTGGCATAGGCGTCAATCTGATCATCTCCAAGCCCCATCTGTTCGGCGGCCCATTCACCCAAAAGTCGGTTACGGCGCGCCATAACCTTGAAACGGGTTTCCTGATCATGGCCAAATTTAGCCTCAAACCCTTTTTCCCTGTCTTCAAAACCACTCATGGCGTTACTCCCGTATTTACTTCGGCTGTTTGGATAAATTGACCCCCAACATTTTGATCATCTGCTGAGAACAGAGCAAATATATAGCCGTACAGCGCCTGAGATGGTATCGAAACTTTTATGTGTACCCTTGTTATTCTTAGAAGGCCTGAAAATGACTGGCCCCTGATCCTGGCCGCAAACCGGGATGAAAGGATCGATCGCGCTTGGCATCCACCTGCACGGCACTGGGATGACCGGGAAAACGTGGTTGCTGGAGCAGATGCTGTTGCCGGCGGGACATGGCTGGGGCTCAACGATTCCGGGCTTGTGGCCGGGGTTATGAACCGTGAGGGCTCCCTTGGCCCCGTACCTGACAAACGCAGCCGAGGCGAATTGGTGCTCGAAGCCCTAGATCATGCCGATGCCGATCAGGCCGCCATGCACCTTAGTCAAATTGATGGAACCGCTTATCGCCCGTTTAATCTTCTCATTGCTGATAACCGGGATGCATTTTGGCTAAAAAGCACTGGGTCCGGCCCGGTTTCAAGTGCGCCCATCCCCATCGGGGTCTCCATGTTGACCATCAAAGACTTAAATGATCGTTCCCATGAACGGATCGATGCTTGGCTTCCCCGATTTGAGAGCGCCACAGCCCCCACCCCTGAAGATGGCGGGGATTGGTCAGATTGGGAGGCATTGATGGCCGGTGGGCAACCCACCCCCCAATCCGGGCCTAGGGCGGCCATGTCCATTGCAGATGATGGGGGCTATGGCACGGTTTCAAGTTCCCTGATCGCCTTACCGTCTGTAGAAACTGCCATATCGGGGAAAATCAAACCAATCTGGCTGTTCTGCGGTGCCCAACCCGGAACCGCGCCCTATACCCTCACAGATTTGTCATAGACCTTTAGATTTTGGGCCCTAAATCACCTTATATCCGCTTCCCTGGCATTGTCTTGATCCCCGATTGTGCTATACATCACACTTCCAATTTCAGCCGCCACCGATACGGTGGCCCTCTATAGGCAAAACACATCATGAGCCGCCGAAAACAAATTTATGAAGGCAAAGCCAAGGTCCTTTTCCAAGGCCCCCAGCCCGGTACCATCGTTCAGTATTTCAAGGATGACGCCACGGCCTTTAACAACCAGAAAAAAGGCACCATCACTGGAAAGGGCGTGTTGAACAACCGCATTTCAGAGCTTTTGATGACCCGCATTGCGGAAATTGGCATTCCGACCCATTTCATAAAGCGTCTCAACATGCGCGAACAATTGGTCCGCGAAGTCGAAATCATTCCGGTTGAGGTGGTTATCCGCAATATCGCAGCAGGCACCCTTTCAAAACGCCTTGGCATTGAAGAAGGCACCCCACTGCCCCGTTCTATTCTTGAATATTATCTAAAAAACGATGAACTGGGCGATCCCATCATCAGCGAAGAACATGTCACGGCGTTCAACTGGGCCACCCATCGTGAACTGGACGAAATCGTCAATATGTCGCTTCGGATCAACGATTTCATGACGGGTCTGTTTCAGGGCATTGGCATCCGATTGGTGGATTTCAAGCTGGAATACGGTCGCTGGTATGATGGCGAAGAAATGCGTGTCGTGCTCGCCGATGAAATCAGCCCCGACAGCTGCCGCCTGTGGGACCTTGAAACCGATGAAAAAATGGACAAAGACCGCTTCCGCCGTGATATGGGCAAGGTCGAAGAAGCCTATCAGGAAGTTGCGCGCCGCCTGGGCATTTTGCCTGAAGGTGGACCAAGTGATCATCAAGGGACCGAGGCGATACAGTAACTAAAATGATTGCGCGCGTTCACGTCACCCTTAAAAACGGCGTCCTTGATCCACAAGGAAAAGCCATTGCCACTTCTTTATCGTCGCTTGGATTCTCAGACGTCTCTAATGTCCGTCAGGGAAAATTCATCGAATTGGAATTGGGCGATACCGATGCCACGGCCGCACGGGCCCGGGTAGAAGAAATGTGTGAACGGCTTCTTGCCAACACCGTTATTGAAGATTATGCGATCGAGCTGGATGGCTAAACCATCAAATTTTATGAACATTGAAGAACAGCTATGAAATCGGCCGTTATTGTTTTCCCAGGATCCAATTGCGACCGCGACATAGAAGTCGCGCTCTCGACCATTACGGGTGAAAAGCCAGTGATGGTCTGGCATCAGGAAAGCAATTTCCCTGACGTTGACCTGATCACCATTCCCGGCGGATTTTCATATGGGGATTATCTTCGCTGTGGTGCCATGGCCGCCAATTCAGCCGCCATGATCGAAGTTAAACGCAGGGCAGATGCCGGCGTTGCTGTCCTTGGCATTTGCAACGGATTTCAAATTCTGACCGAAGCGGGCCTTCTTCCCGGTGTGTTAATGCCCAATGCCAGCCTGCGCTTTATCTGTCGTGACGTATTCTTAAAAGTAGAACAATCCAGCCCCCCCTTTACCGGACACTATGCCAAAGACCAGGTCATCCGCATTCCCGTTGCCCATCATGATGGCAATTATTACGCCGACCCGGAAACACTGGCGCGCATTGAAGGCGAAGGCCAGGTGGCCTTCCGTTACGTCGATGCAGCAGGCAATCCAAGCCCCGGGGCAAATCCCAATGGTTCCGCTGGCAACATTGCAGGCGTTTATAACGCCACGGGCAATGTCCTTGGCATGATGCCCCATCCCGAACGCCTTGCCGATGCCATGCTTTCTGGAATCGATGGCAAACCATTGTTTGAAGGCCTTTTGGAGGCACTGGGCTAATGGCAACATCCGAAATCACGCCTGAAATTGTCAAAAGCCATGGTTTGAGCGAGGATGAATATGCCCGCGTGCTGGACATTATGGGGCGTGAGCCCAACATCACGGAACTGGGTATTTTCTCCGTCATGTGGAGCGAACATTGTTCCTATAAATCATCCCGAAAATGGCTGCGTCGCCTACCCACCGAAGCCCCATGGGTAATCTGTGGCCCTGGCGAAAACGCTGGCGTCATTGATATTGGCGAAGGCTTGGCTGCTGTCTTCAAGATGGAAAGCCACAATCACCCATCCTTTATTGAACCCTATCAAGGGGCCGCAACCGGTGTTGGCGGCATTTTACGCGATGTATTCACCATGGGGGCACGGCCCGTTGCCAACCTGAACGCCTTGCGCTTTGGGGACCCTGAAAATGCCAAAACCCGTCATCTGGTTTCCGGCGTGGTTGCCGGTATTGGCGGGTATGGCAATTGTGTTGGGGTTCCCACCGTTGGCGGCAGTTGCGAATTTGAAGAGGGCTATAACGGCAACAATTTGGTCAATGCCATGACCGTTGGCATTGCGAAGGCCGACCGCATCTTTTACGCCACTGCAACCGGCATTGGAAATCCTGTCGTTTACGTTGGGTCCAAAACAGGCCGCGATGGCATCCATGGGGCCACAATGGCCAGCACAGAATTTGACGAAGACACCGACGCCAAACGCCCAACGGTTCAGGTCGGTGACCCCTTTACCGAAAAGCTGTTGATCGAAGCCTGCCTTGAATTGATGGCAGAAGACATCATTATCGGCATTCAGGATATGGGTGCGGCTGGGCTGACATCTTCGGCTTTTGAAATGGCATCAAAGGGGGGCGTCGGGGTTGAACTTGATCTCGATCAGGTCCCTGTTCGTGAAACGGCCATGTCTGCATACGAAATTATGCTGTCAGAAAGCCAGGAACGGATGTTGATGGTCCTGGAACCCGACAAGGAAGCGATTGCCAAACGCATCTTCGATAAATGGGAACTGGATTTTGCTGTCATTGGCCACCTGACCGATACCGGACGCATGGTCCTGAAGCAGGACGGTAAAATGGTTGCAGACCTGCCCATTGATCCCCTGGCCGAAGCTGCTCCCATCTATGACCGCCCAACCAAATCAACGCCCCTGCCAGAACCCATCAATGCGGCGGACGTTCCCCTGCCCGCCGATCCCCTGGCATGTCTTGAACAAATTTTGGCATCCCCTGATATCTGTTCCAAACGCTGGATTTGGGAACAGTATGATCACATGGTTATGGCCGATACCGTTGCCCGCCCGGGCGGCGATGCAGCCATTGTCCGTATCCATGACTCAAACCGGGGGCTCGCCATGGTGACCGATTGCAATCCACGCTATTGCGGTGCCCATCCTGAGACCGGGGCTGCTCAGGCCGTTGCTGAAAGCTGGCGCAATCTGACCGCTGTCGGGGCCTTGCCGCTTGCCATCACAGACAACATGAATTTTGGCAATCCCGAACGCCCGGAAATTATGGGCCAATTTGCAGATGCCGTCGAAGGCATCCGCGATGCCTGCCTTGCCCTTGATTTCCCCGTCGTGTCCGGCAATGTCTCTTTCTACAATGAAACCAATGGCACGGGCATATTACCAACCCCCACCATTGGCGCTGTTGGATTAATTGATGATCTAGACCAGACCGTTGCCATGGCATATTCTGGCGCCAATCAAGACATCATTTTAATCGGTGATACCAAAGGGCATCTTGGCTGTTCCGCATATTTGCGTGAAATCGATGGCCGAACCGATGGCCCGCCGCCCGCCGTTGATCTTGCCATTGAACGGAAAAATGGCGATTTCGTGCGCGGCGAAATAAGGTCTCAAACGGTGGATGCGTGCCATGATGTTTCCGACGGCGGATTGCTGGTGGCGGTCGCAGAAATGGCCATTCAATCCAATATTGGCTGCACGTTAAATGCGCCAACATCTGATGTTCCACTGCACGGCTGGCTGTTTGGCGAAGATCAGGGCCGCTATATCCTGACCACCGATGACAGTAGCGCTATGTTAAAGCGCGCCGAAAAGGCAGGCGTTCGGGCAACCGTGATCGGGGTAACTGGCGGTGCGGCATTGACACTGGAAGGTAGCGATACCATATCCATAGAACGGCTCAAATCTGCCCATGAAGACTGGTTGCCCGCCTATATGGCCGGCAAAACAAAATAAGGATTACCCCGTTATGGCAATGGACCCATCAGAAATTGAAACCCTGATCAAAGAAGCCCTGCCCGATGCCGAAGTGACCATTCAGGATTTAGCTGGTGATGGGGATCATTATGCCGCCACCGTGGTTTCTGCGTCTTTTGAAGGAAAATCCAGGGTAGCCCAGCACCAAATGATCTATACTGCGCTTCAGGGTCGCATGGGGGCAGAACTTCATGCGCTTGCGCTGAAAACCAGCGCCCCGAACAATTCTTAAACCGTCCACGTTAACGACCTCTGCTGAAGGATAGTGCCATGACCGATAATCCAGCCCATGACCAAATCAAAGAAGAAGTAACCAGCAACGATGTTGTCTTGTTCATGAAAGGGACACCGGTTTTTCCACAATGTGGATTTTCTTCGACCGTGGTCCAAGTCTTGTCCCTGATGGGCGCCAAGTTTAAGGGGATCGATGTTCTGGCCGATGCCGAAATTCGCGAAGGCATTAAATCATTTTCAAGCTGGCCAACCATTCCCCAGCTTTACGTCAAAGGCGAATTCATTGGTGGCTGTGACATCATCCGTGAAATGTACGAATCCGGGGAATTGCACCAGGTGATGACAGAAAAAGGGATTGCCGTTACCGCACCCGAAGGCGCGCCTGAAGCCGAATAAAACCGACACAAGATCAAAAAAAGGGCCGCCCATTGGGCGGCCCTTTTTGTATTCGCTTGAAACAGAAGCTGGTTAGCGAGAATAAAATTCGATAACCAGGTTGGGTTCCATCTGGACCGCATAAGGTATCTCAGCCAATTGGGGAATACGAACCAGAGACCCTTTCATCTTGTTATGGTCAACAGATACATATTCAGGAATTTCACGTTCTCCCGATTCCACGCCTTCCAAAACCAAAGGCAATTCGCGGGATTTTTCCTTAATATCAACCTCGTCACCCACCTTGACCTGATAGGAAGGGATTGTGACGCGCTTGCCATTCACCCGGACATGTCCGTGGCTGACGAATTGGCGTGCGGCAAAAACTGTGGGGACAAATTTCATCCGATAAATCAGCGCATCCAACCGGCTTTCAAGAAGACCAACCAGATTTTCTCCGGTGTCGCCCTTGCGGCGCACGGCTTCCTTGTAATAGCTGCGGAACTGGCGTTCGCCAACATTCCCATAATAGCCTTTAAGCTTCTGCTTGGCCTGCAACTGAACCCCAAAATCAGACAGCTTGAAACGCCGCTGGCCATGTTCGCCAGGTCCGGTGTCGCGCTTGTTGATGGGGCTTTTGGCCCGACCCCAGAGATTCACTCCAAGACGTCGGTCAATCTTATACTTCGACGATAGTCGCTTGCTCATGTTCTCAATACCCGTGTTTATGGTGTTATTATTGTCCTGGTTATTCCCCAATCGCTAAAACGACGAAGAAGAGGGCTTAACACCCTTCATTCCCAAGAAGAAGCGCGCAATATAGTCAACTTGGCCCCTTTGTCAATCAATCCCCGCCTGAACCTGGGGGTATCACTCCTAACGAAACTTGACCAGAGACGTGATAACACCCCTGAGAGTTCTAACCTCTTGATCTGTAAGCGAAGATCGCGTGAAAATGTTGCGAATGTTAAGCGCCATTGTGGGCTTTTTTTCAGGCGGGCGCAGAAATCCAGCTTCATCCAACTCACCGATTAAATGATCTAAAAGCCCATCGAGGTCTTTTTTGGTTGCTGGCAAGGTTTGGGCGCCACCCCGATGCAAGGCCCCATCAGCCATATCGTCAGAGGCAACCATTTGGGCCATTCGCCATTCATAGCCCAAAATCAGAACGGCCTGAGCCAGATTTAGGGATGAAAAGTCTGGATTGGTCGGCACCTCAATGATGGCATCGGACCGGGTCACTGCATCATTATCAAGGCCAGAGCGTTCCGCACCGAATAGAATCCCGACCTCAGCCCCGCCGTTCAGTGCCGTTTGAATTTCTGAAACGGCTTTGCGCGGCTCATACGTAGGCTTCACCATGTCCCGGGGTCTGGCGGTGGTTGCATATAGATGATGGATGTCTGCAACCGCATCTTCCAGATTTGTAAACACCTCGGCACCCTCCAACACAACATCTGCACCGGCCGCCGTGGCTTGGGCCTTTTCATTGGGCCAAAATTCCCGTGGGCGCACCAGACGCATTCGGGTCAATCCGCAATTGAGCATGGCGCGCGCAGTGGCACCGATGTTTTCCCCAATTTGGGGATGAACAAGAATGATAATGGGTTCAATCAAAGTTTTGGAATCTGTCATAACAATGCAGGCCCGCAATCAGGCCTTGGCGCCTTCTACGAACAGCTTATACGTAATGGCATCGTTCAAGGCATTAAACGATGCATCAATCACGTTGGTCGAAACCCCAACGGTCGACCAACGCCGGCCCTTACCATCAACGCTTTCGATCACCACACGGGTTACCGCCATGGTGCCTTCGCCCGGAGACAGGATGCGCACCTTGTAATCGACAAGGCGCATATCTTCCAGCTCTGCATAGGCGGGCAACAATGCCTTACGTAATGTGTTGTCCAACGCATTGACCGGGCCATTGCCTTCAGAAACGGTCATGCCATGGGCACCCTTCACCGCAACTTTGATGGTGGCTTCTGACAGGGTGATCAATTCGCCCTTCGCATTCCAGCGCCGTTCATCCAGTACCCGAAACGATGACAGCCGGAAATATTCCGGCACCGAATCCAGGGCACGGCGCGCCAAAAGCTCAAAACTTGCCTCTGCACCATCATAGGAATACCCCTCATATTCCCGGGCTTTAACGTCTTCGACCAGCGTTGCAATCCGTTTGTCATTGGCTTCTATCTCTATGCCAACTTCGCGCAGACGAAACAAAATGTTGGCCCGTCCGGCCTGATCGGAAACCACAATGGTGCGGTTGTTGCCAACGGTTTCCGGCGGGATGTGTTCATAACAGCGCGGGTCTTTTTCCACCGCAGAAACATGCAGCCCCCCCTTATGGGCAAAGGCGGCTTCGCCAACATAGGCCGCATGGCGGTTGGGTGCCCGGTTAAGCCGTTCATCCAACACCCTTGAAACATGGGTTAGGCGCGTCAAATGATCGGGGTTGATGCCCGTATCAAATCCCATCTTCAACATCAAACTGGGCAGGATAGAGATCAAATTGGCATTGCCACAGCGCTCCCCCAGACCATTAATGGTGCCTTGGACCTGACGCACACCGGCGCACACTGCCGCCAAAGAATTAGCGACCGCATTTTCGGTGTCATTATGGCAATGGATGCCAAGATGGTGGCCGGGAATGGTCTTGGTCACGACTTTGATGATGGCCTCAACGTCATGGGGCAAGGTGCCGCCATTGGTGTCACACAGCACGACCCAACGGGCACCGGCGTCATAGGCCGCCTTCACACATTCAAGGGCATAATCGGGGTTTGCTTTATAACCATCAAAAAAATGCTCGGCATCAAACAAAACCTCATCCATTTTTTTAACAGCGATTGCCACGCTGTCTGAAATCATGGCAACGTTTTCATCCTTAGCGATGCCCAAGGCAATATCCACCTGAAAATCCCAGGTTTTGCCCACCATGCAAACAACCCGCGCTTTGGTGCCAAACAAGGCTGTCAGACCGGGGTCATTATCCGCACTGCGCCCGGCACGCCGCGTCATCCCAAAGGCTGTAAACTTGGCGTTGATAAGGTCCGGTGCTTCGGCAAAAAAGGCATTATCGGTCGGGTTGGCACCGGGCCAACCGCCTTCAACGTAATCCACGCCCAATTCATCCAGCGCCAATGCAATGGCCACCTTGTCATTGACGTTGAAATCTACGCCCTGGGTTTGGGCGCCATCACGCAGCGTGCAATCGTACAGATAAACCCGATTGTCATCGTTTTTGTTCTTTTTATCGCTCATCCTGCGCGCCTCCAGATGGTGCCGTCTGGTTTGTCTTCTAACATGATACCGTTTTCCAGCAATTCGTCACGGATACGATCCGCCTCGGCAAAATCCTTATCGGCACGGGCCGCCATGCGCTGTTCGATCAGGTCCATAATCGCTGCCTCATCATAGAGGCCAACATCACCGGTTTTAAACCACGCTTCCGGATCGCCCTGCAAAAGCCCCAGCATATTTCCAGCAGACAGCAGGATTTCCAGCTTGTAACGAAGTGTCTTTCTATCCCCCGATGCAAGCGCCTCAAACACCGCATCGGCATCCGCATTCAGTTGCGTGACAGCAAGGGCCGTATTCAAATCATCAGACAGCGCCGCCATAATTTCAGGTGAAGGCTCGGCCGCATTCAGCGCAGAGGCCCGTTTTTCATTTTTCGATAAATTCAGCGCCACATCCGCTTCCTTCAATGCCCGGTACCAACGGTCCAGATTGGTCACGGCCTCTTTTAAGCCGGTTTCCGTGAAATCGAGCGGGGCGCGGTAATGGCTTTTCAGCAGGAACAAACGAAGGGCTTCCCCCGGTGCTTTGGACAACAGGTCTTCGACCGTGAAAAAATTGCCAACAGATTTTGACATTTTTTCGCCGTTTACCGTCAGATACCCGTTATGCATCCAGTAGCGCACAAAAGGCGCATCGCCATGGGCGCAGGTGCTTTGGGCAATTTCGTTTTCGTGGTGGGGAAAGATCAGATCGAGCCCGCCACCATGGATATCAAAGCTTTCGCCCAGATGGGCCTTTGACATGGCCGAACATTCGATGTGCCAGCCCGGACGTCCCCGCCCCCATGGGCTATCCCAACCGGGTTGGTCATCACTGGATGGTTTCCATAACACAAAATCACACGGGTCTTTCTTGTACGGTGCCACATCCACCCGGGCACCGGCGATCATTTCACGCATGTCCCGATTGGCAAGTTGGCCATATTTTTCCATGGCAGGCACGTTGAACAACACGTGGCCTTCTTCTGCATAGGCATAGCCATTGGTGATCAAACATTCGATCATGGCGATCATCTGGGGGATGTGTGCTGTGGCACGCGGTTCTACATCCGGCGGCAACGCGCCAAGGGCAGCCATGTCTTCATGAAAGGCATTCGTCGTTTCCTGCGTCAGCGTTTCTATAGAAACGCCAGATTCCGCAGCAGCATTCATGATTTTATCATCGATATCCGTGATGTTGCGGCAATAGGTCACCACGGCCGGGGCGGGATAAAGTACTTTCAGCAGACGGTACAAAACATCAAACACCACCACCGGGCGTGCATTACCGATATGCGCCCGGTCATAGACCGTTGGCCCACAGACATACATGCGCACGTGGTTCGGATCGAGAGGCACAAAATCCTCTTTCTTCCGGGTAAGGGTGTTGTGTAGTTTTAACGTCACTGGTTTCTATCCATTTCTCTGTTTGGCAACATTTCTGCAAATCCGGGTCATTTCTTTTATCACTTATGACCTGTGAAAGAATTGGTAATGGGATACCGCCGTTCACGACCAAAGGCACGGCGCGTAATTTTCACCCCCGGCGGGGCTTGACGACGCTTGTATTCTGCAATATTCACCATCCGCCAAACCCGCAACACCATCTCACGGTCATAACCCCTTGCTGTGATCTCGGATATTGCCATATCCCCTTCGATCAAGTCGTTCAATATATCATCCAACACATCATAGGGCGGCAGGCTATCCTGATCGGTCTGATCGGGCTTCAATTCCGCCGATGGTGGCTTGGTAATAATGCGCTCAGCCATCACCGAACCCTTGGGACCCATGGCACCTTCGGGGCAGTTTTCATTGCGCCACCGGCTGAGTGCGAACACGGTCGTTTTGTAGACATCCTTCAAGACCGAATACCCGCCGCACATATCGCCATAAAGGGTGGCATAGCCCACCGACATTTCCGACTTGTTCCCCGTCGATAAAACCATGTATCCAAATTTATTGGAAAGTGCCATCAAGGTAATGCCGCGTGATCGCGCCTGTATGTTTTCTTCTGTCGTATCCCCATCAAGGCCCGCAAAGCTGTCTGCCAGCATGGCATCGAATGCCGCCATGGCCGGATCAATGGCAATGCTGTCCAGCCGCATATCAAGCGCTTTGGCCAGCGCGCCTGCATCATCAAGGCTGTCCTGGGATGTATAGGGGGATGGCATCATCACGCAATGGACCCGGTCTGCGCCCAAGGCATCAACGGCAACCAAGGCGGAAAGGGCGGAATCAATCCCCCCCGAAAGCCCGATCAAAACGCCTTTGAAAGAATTTTTGTTCACATAATCGCGAAGCCCCAACACCATGGCCTGATAGATGCCAGACAATCCTTCCACCGGGGCGGCACATGCCACCTGGTCTGGAACGAATTTTGTGCCATCGCTTTTGCAGGAAACAACTGCGAAATCCGATGCAAAACTTTGAAGCCCTGCCATCTGGCCGCCATCGGCATTGATGACAAAACTGGCCCCATCGAAAACCAGTTCATCCTGGCCACCGACCTGGTTTACATAAACCAACCCAAGCCCGGTTTCCGATGCCCGCGCACGGGCAAGAGAGAGACGCTCATCACCCTTGTCCAGTTCATAGGGGGAGCCATTGATAACAATCAGAATTTCCGCACCCTGTTCTTTTAAGGCTTGTGCCGGGCCTTTGCCCCACATGTCTTCGCATACCATGACCCCAAGGCGGGTGCCTTTAAAGGTGATGGGTTTGGGCATGGGTCCCGGTGCAAAAACCCGCACTTCATCAAATACCCCGTAATTGGGAAGGTCATTCTTTTGAACCACCGCCGCAACCGCGCCATCGGCCAGAAAAAGCGCTGCATTATACACCGATCCATCCACACGCCAGGGTGCACCAACAATCATGGCCGGGCCAGATTGGGTGGCTTTGGCCAGTTCTTCCACGGTTTGAACAACGCCATCCAGAAAAATGGGTTTTAGAACCAGATCTTCCGGCGGATAGCCAGAAACAACCAGTTCAGGGAACACCACCAGATCACAGCCTTTTGCCCCGGCCAGATCATGGGCAGCCAAGATCATATCCCGGTTGCCGTCCAGATCACCGACGGTGGGATTAACTTGGGCGAGCCCAATGCTCAGCGTTTCATTTGGGGTTTTATTCATGGGTTCATCACTTCACGAGCATTCATTTGTTTATCGGTTGCGGGCATTCCCCGCAGTCCGCCACAAGGAAACGCCCGTATCAGGATACTGCCATAATTCGTGGATTGCCGTTAACCTGGCGTTCTTTCTTCAGCATTTCGGCAATCACAAATGCAAGCTCCAATGCCTGTGAAGCATTAAGCCTCGGGTCGCAATGGGTGTGATAGCGCGCACCCAGACCAGATTCAGGAATGGCCTGAGCACCACCAACACATTCGGTCACGTCTTGGCCGGTCATTTCAAAATGCACGCCACCGGCATGGGTCCCCTCGGCCGCATGAACATTGAAGAAGCCTGTTACCTCTTCCAGAATACGATCCACATGCCGGGTCTTGTACCCGCTGGAGGATTTCACCGTATTGGCATGCATGGGATCACAGGCCCAGACCACTTTACGGCCCTCCGCCTTGATGGCACGCACCAGTTTAGGCAGACGCGTTTCCACCTGATCATGGCCCATCCGCGCAATAATGGTGATGCGACCGGCAATGTTTTCAGGATTTAACGTATCAATCAGGTGCAACAAATCATCGGGTTCCATGGTTGGGCCCGCTTTCATGCCCAACGGATTATTCACGCCGCGCAAGAATTCCACCTGGGCGTTATCGGCCTGGCGGGTTCGATCCCCGATCCACAACATATGGGCGGAACAGTCATACCATTCACCCGTCAGGGAATCGATGCGGGTCAGGGCTTGTTCATATCCCAACAACAACGCTTCATGAGATGTATAAAAATCGGTTTCCCGAATTTGGGGGGCAGTTTCCGATGTCAAACCACAGGCTTCCATAAAGCCAAGGGTGTCATCAATGCGATCGGCCAGTTCCTGATATTTTTGTCCTTCAGAACTGTTTTCAACAAAGCCAAGGTTCCAACGGTGAACCCGGTGCAAATCGGCATAGCCACCCTGGGCAAAGGCCCGCAAAAGATTAAGGGTTGATGCAGACTGGCTATAGGCCTGTATCAAACGATCCGGATCGGGACGCCTTGATGGTTCCGTAAATTCCATGGCATTGACCATGTCACCGCGATAGCTGGGCAGGCTGACACCGTCGATGGTTTCAAAATCGTCTGAACGGGGTTTCGCAAATTGGCCCGCCATGCGGCCAACCTTGACCACGGGGCAGCTGGCGCCATAGGTCAGCGCCACCGACATCTGCAACAGCACCCGAAATGTATCGCGGATATTGTCGGGATGGAATTCTGCAAAACTTTCGGCGCAATCGCCCCCTTGCAACAAGAAGGCCTTGCCTTCGGCAACCCCGCCCAATTGTTCGGTCAGCCTGCGCGCTTCGCCTGCAAACACCAGCGGCGGGTATGAGGCGAGCTTGTCCTCAACCGCCTCAAGCTCGCCCTGATCGGGCCACTGGGGCTGTTGAAGAATTGGCTTATCGCGCCAGCTTGATGGCGTCCATTTGGCGGCCATGATCCGTCCTACATTTGTTCAAATTCGGCCCCCTTGGACCGAGAGGCGGTTTATAGCCCCCTTTTCCTGATAATTCCAGCGAAACGGACGACCTTATCCACAGGCCCCCTATACCCTCAAAAATATGGGCAAAGGTTAAAAACCTTATGGAATCAAGCGGCTTCCCCAGATTTTAGGTAACCGGGGTCATTTCCAGTGGTGTTTTCAGCGCTTCGCCCGGATCAGGCACGATCCCAATCATCTGATGGATGATTTCTGGATGGATCGGGCGTTCACAATCAATGTTGATCCATAGACGCATCAAGTGGCGTTTGCGGTCAGGTTCGGGCCAGTCTTCATAGGCCGTGCGTGCGTGCAGGGCCACATGGTTGAGCACGAATGAAATATCGCCCAACTGAAAATCCACATCCATGGCAAGCTCGCCCGAAAGCGCCTGATAAAAATCAATCGCTTCACGCTGGGCCGGGGTCAGTTTTTCTACCCCCGGCAATTTCTGGGCACGCTCGATAGTACTTGATGCCCCCCGCGCCGAAAAATATCCATCCGTGACGCTGAACACGGGCTGGCGTAAAAAGGCATCCTCGCCAGGAGGAATTTCGCCGCGCCGGGATCGATAAAACCGAAACGCGAGTTCACGGGCCAATTCAGGTCGGCGGGCCAACATTTCATTATAGACCGTCACGGAACTGACAATCCGGTGCTGTCCGCCAGATTTTGAGGGGCACAGGCACATCAAAGATAAAAGCTCACAGCTGTCTGCATGAAAGCCAAGCTCATTAGCAGAATTGTATCCGCGCCCGGTTGGGGTATTGATGTCACCGCCGGCATCTTTGACATGCTCCAGCAAATGGCCCTTGGCATTTTGGGGCACCGGGGTGCCCATATAAACACCCAACCCCCAAAAGGCGATGGCATTTTGCGCAATGGTCCGGCCTTCTACGGGCAAGCCGCGCAGGAAGCCAAAGCCCCGGCCTTCCATCAGCTCGTCTCTAATTTCGGCCATCACAGCGGAAAATTTTGGAAGCTGAAATCCATCGCGGTCCAGATCTTTTAATTCCGCGCCGCTTTTTTCAAACCGGTCAACGGCATCAAAAATTTCTGATATTTCCGCATCAGACAATTGATAGATAAATCGGTCCGTGCCCTGAAGGTCTTCGGCACGCCACCCCGCCGGGTCTTCTATGGGCTGGTTTAAAACCGCCGCGTCGCGCCCGCGCGGTGCGGGTACCCAAGTTTGTTTGATATCGGTCATTTAAATCACTCCCAGATAGTCTCCGCCTGAGGTGCAATAATACTACGATATCTTATCATACATCAAAACAAGTTCTTCTGCTGTGGTGGGATGCACCGCCATGGTGGCATCCATCTGCGCCTTGGTCAGGCCGGATTTCACAGCAATCCCAAGAGCTTGGATGACTTCGCCCGCATCCATGCCAACCATATGAATGCCCAAAACCCGGTCTGTCGCGCCATCGACAATGGTTTTGATCATAACCTTTTCAGCTCTACCCGAAATCGTGTGCTTCAAAGGCCGAAATTCTGCCCGGTAAATATCTACGTCTGGGAATTTTTCCCGCGCTTGCAATTCTGTCAACCCAACGGTGCCCACGGGCGGCTGGGTAAAGACGGCTGTTGGGATAAATTCATGGTCCGGTATGGTCGGGTTGTCTTTGAACAGGGTTTCGATCAAACAGACCGCTTCATGAATGGCAACCGGGGTCAGGTTGACCCGATCAGTACAATCGCCAATGGCAAAAATATGGGGCACCTGGCTTTTTGAATAATCATCAACGATGACTGCACCGTTTTTAGCCATGCCAACTCCGGCCGCTTCCAACCCCAGACCATCGGTGTTGGGCACGCGGCCCGTAGCCACCAGCACCTGATCACAATCGATGCTTTCCCCATCATCCAATTGAACGCGCAAGCCATCGCCGCTTTTTTCCAAACCTGAAATGTTGCTTTCAAACCGGAAGGTCACGCCTTTTTCTGTCATTTCGCGATGCACAGCCTTGCGCACATCGTCATCAAAGCCCCGAAGCGGCATATCGCCCCGGTACACCACGGCAACATCCGCCCCAAGCCCCGCAAAGATGCAGGCAAATTCAAGCGCAATGTAGCCCGCACCGTTGATCACCAGACGTTTGGGAAAGTCGTCCAAATCAAAAATTTCGTTAGACGTGATGGCCAGTTCTGCCCCCGGCATGTCTGGCACAAAGGGCGTGCCGCCGGTAGAAATGATGATGTTTTCGGCCCTGATCGTTTGATCGCCGATGCGCACCGTGTGAGCATCTTCCAAAACGGCGCGCCCCTTGAAAAGATCGACATTGGCGTTATCCAGCACGCCGTCATAAATCCCTTCCAGTCGGCTCAGTTCCTTTTTCTTGGCGGCCACCAAGGTTGGCCAATCAAACTTGACCCCCTCAACCGTCCAGCCATAAGCGGCGGCATCTTCGATATCGTGGCCATAATGGGATGCAAAGACATAGAATTTCTTTGGCACACAGCCCCGGTGCACACAGGTGCCGCCAACAGTCCATGCTTCGGCCAGCCCCGATCGTTTGCCAAGCCCGCCCGCCAACCGCGCAGCCCGAACCCCGCCGGACCCCGCACCAATGGTGAACAGATCATAATCGTATCCAGACATTAACAGGCCGCCTTATGCGCCACGGTCAACCCGGCGCTTATGCGCCGACGCCTCCCATGCACATGTATTTAACTTCGACAAATTCATCGATGCCGTAATGAGACCCTTCCCGGCCTGTGCCCGATTCCTTGACCCCGCCAAAGGGCGCGACCTCGGTTGAAATGATGCCTTCGTTAATGCCAACGATGCCATATTCCAATGCTTCGGCCACCCGCCATACCCGGCCAACGTCGCGGGCATAGAAATACGCAGCAAGGCCGAATTCCGTATCATTGGCCATTTTGATGGCCTGTGCTTCGGTCTTGAACCGGAAAATCGGCGCCATGGGGCCAAAGGTTTCTTCTTTTGCCACCATCATCTTGGTGTTGGCATTGCCAATCACGGTCGGCTGGAAGAAAGACCCGCCCAGTTTGTGGCGTTTGCCCCCGGTCAAAACCTTGCCGCCCTTGGAAACGGCATCGGCAATGTGTTCTTCGACCTTTTCCACGCCCTTCATATCAATCATCGGGCCTTGGGTCATGCCGGGTTTCATCCCATCACCCACCTTCAGCTTCTTCACCGCCGCCACCAGTTTCTTGGTAAAGGCGTTATAGACCTTGTCTTGAACCAAAATGCGGTTGGCACAAACGCAAGTCTGCCCGGTGTTGCGATATTTCGATGCCAGCGCACCCTGAACGGCGGCATCCAGATCGGCATCATCAAACACGATGAACGGCGCATTGCCGCCCAATTCCATGGATGTTTTCTTTACCGTGGCCGCACATTGGGCCATCAGCAATTTGCCAATTTCCGTGGACCCGGTGAACGACAGCTTGCGAACGATAGGGTTCGATGTCAATTCCGCCCCCTGCACGCCGGCCGATCCCGTCACCACATTGAACACGCCTTTGGGAATGCCTGCCCGATGGGCCAGTTCCGCCAGCGCAAAGGCCGAATACGGCGTCTGTGATGCGGGGCGGCACACCACGGTGCAGCCCGCGGCCAATGCCGGTGCGGCTTTGCGCGTGATCATGGCCGATGGGAAATTCCATGGCGTAATGGCGGCAACCACACCGATGGGCTCTTTGGTCACCACAATGCGCCGGCCCGGTACGTTTTCGGGGATGGTGTCGCCATAGACGCGCTTGGCTTCTTCTGAAAACCATTCGATGAACGATGAAGCATAGACCACCTCGCCCTTGGCTTCGGCCAATGGCTTGCCCTGTTCCAGCGTCATGATCGTGGCCAGGTCATCGGCATTATCGATCATCAACTTATACCATTTATGCAAAATGGCCCCGCGTTCCTTGGCGGTTTTGGCACGCCATGCGGGCCATGCCGCGTTGGCGGCCTTGATGGCGGCACGGGTTTGTTTCTGGCCCAGGCTCGGCACCGTGCCCAATTTGCGGTTGTTGGCTGGATTGTTGACCGCAAAGGTCTTGCCATCATCGGCATCAATCCACTGGCCATCCACATAACATTTCTGGCGAAACAGGCTTTTGTCCTTGAGTTTCATCAAGCGTCCTCTCGTATGAAGGGTCGTACATAAATAAGGGTGATAAACGGCCCGCGCACGAATGCTGGCCCTTTAAAAATTTGCGCCACTATACCGCCCGACCCCCCGCCTGTTAACCGCAATAAACAGCCCGGAAAAGATAACCTGCCCGTGCCCCCGCCAGAGACTGCCCGCCAGACCAAAACAACAGTTATGCTTACTGACGTAAGTAAGTATTGATTGACATTGTCTAACGTCAGCGCCTATGGGACAGATTAGGGGCATTGCATAAGAGAGGGTTTCTGGCACATCGTAATGACCCGAAGGGGAATGAAGATGAAACAGAAATCGCAGACAAGACAGACGGGTGCAGCCAAGGCGATCAA
>JABIXC010000007.1:300000-487889 GCA_018666775.1 Rhodospirillales bacterium
TGACCGCATTCACAATTTCATTAAGCGTAAAAGGCTTCGCGATGATTTTGTGAATGATCATTTCAAGATTGTGGGCCCGCTGGCGTTCTGCTGCATATCCCGACATCATCAGGATCGGCAAATCCGGTTTGTCACTTGATACCTTCAAGGCAAGGGCAATCCCGTCCATGCCCGGCATAACGATGTCGGTCAGCAAAAGATCAAATTCTTCTTCATCCAAGACCGCCAAGGCCTGAAGACCATCTTCGACACCCCGAACCTCGTGACCTTCATGGGTCAGGGCCCGGCTAACAAATTCGCGAACGGCGGGTTCATCTTCGGCAACAAGAATTTTTGCCATGGCTTATTTCTTGTCTTTGGTGAAATCAATGTTAAGGGCGCTGGCCTTAACGGGGGGGTTTTCTTTTCGGGAAACAAACGGCGCCCGCTCACCCGGAAGAAGCCGCGATTGCGCCGTTGCAAACGTCCAGCCTGCCAGCTCCTTGGCCTGATCGTCCCGAAGGGATGCACGCAATCGTGGAACATCACGCACCGTTTTTGACGCGTTAAAAATTTCGCCCTTAATAACAAGAACCGTCTTTTGGCCCTCGACTATACGGCTGTGCCCGGTGATCTTAATCCGAAGCCCTTCGCCCGGTTTCGGCATTGCATACCCAACGGCTGCATAAAGACGCTGAGATGGGTGCCATGCCCGCACAATGGCATCCCGGGCCAGCACGCCGCCAATAATGACACCGGCAACGATTGTGATCAGAATGCCCCAACCAAGGCGATTAACGGGCCGTTTGACATCAAGGGCAGACGCGCGCTCATTCGCCTTACGGGCCGCTTCAAGGCGTTGTGCCATGGCTGCACCCGGCACATGGCCCGGCGCGCCACCAGGGGCATCCAACAAGGGATCGCCAGAGGGATCATCAAGGGAGGCCTCAAAAGGGTCAATTGCCCGAGGCAAATCGTCCGCAGGCTCTTCGCTCCAGACATTGCTGCAGCTCGAACACCGCACCCGGCGCCCTGCGGCCCCAAATTTTGCCGGGTCCACTTGGTATCGAGTGGCACAGGATGGGCAAGTGATGATCATGGTTGATAATATCCCCGCATACGCGAACAAAACTTATAGTTACTTGATGTGGCCAAAGCAAGTCGGTGCAAGTCAGCGAAAGGTCCGCCACTGTCATTCCACTGACAATTCTAGCAGAATTTTAAAATGACCCGAATGGCAATTTAGCGCCATCTTTGTATTACAGGGTGTATAAATAAAAAAAATGACGAAATAAAGGTAGTCAGAGGCACAAAATGATTCGTTTCGTAAATGTCGGGATGCGTTACGGTCTTGGCGATGAAGTCCTCCATGACATCAGCTTTGAGCTAAAGCCCGGATCATTTCATTTCCTGAGCGGTGCATCGGGGGCCGGGAAATCATCCTTGCTGAAGCTGATTTATCTGGCAACCCGGCCATCCAGAGGGATGATCACCCTGTTTGGCCAGGATCTGAGCACCTGTCAGCGTAAGGATATCCCGGCACTGCGGCGTAAAATTGGCGTTGTGTTTCAGGATTTTCGCCTTTTAGAGCACCTTACTGTTCTGGAGAACGTTTCCCTGCCCCTCAAAGTGGCCGGGGCCAAGGCCGTGCGCATGCGTGAACATGCGGCAGAACTTCTTTCCTGGGTAGGCCTTGAAAACTGTATTGATGCCCTGCCCTCCACCTTATCTGGGGGTGAAAAACAGCGTGTGGCCATTGCAAGGGCCGTTGTAACAAGGCCCCAGCTTCTGATTGCCGATGAACCCACGGGCAATGTGGATGATGCCATCGCCATGCGGTTGTTGCACCTGTTTGAAGAACTTAACCGCCTGGGAACGACCGTGATGATCGCCACCCATAATGAAACCCTGATCAACAGCTTTGATCATACCCGCCTTGTTCTTGAAGCCGGCGAATTGAAAAGGGTCACTTGAATGCTGTGGCAACGCAACGATCTTGCTCTGGATGCCGACCCTGCGCGACGCTTTTTGCCGTGGCTTTTGGCCATGATCGTTTTTCTGGCAGGCATGGCGCTGGCCGGGATGATGGGGCTGACATCTGCGGTGGACCGTTGGGACAAAGGCTTGACCGGCACCGTGACGATCCAGCTGCCGCCCGTAATCGGAAAATCTGATCAAGCCATAAAAAATGTCCGCGCTATTCTGGCACAGACCCCGGGCATTTTATCAACACGGGTTATTAAAACCAGTGAAGCCCGGGCCATGCTTGAACCCTGGCTGGGGAAAGGGGCCTTTGCCAAAGACCTGCCCCTGCCCCGGTTAATTGATGTTCGCATCCGCACAAACGCGCCGCCCAACATGGAAGGGTTGGGCATCGTTCTTGGCAATGCTGTGCCTGGCACGGTGGTCGATGATCACAGAAAATCGCTTGAGCGCATCATTTCCCTTGCCCGCTCCGTCAAGCTGATTGCCTTGATCATTGTCGTGCTTGTGACCTTGTCTGCGATTTCCATGGTGATCTTTATCACCCGAACAGGGCTGGCCATTCATTATCCCGGCATTGAACTTTTACACCTGATCGGGGCCGTCGATAATTATATTGCCCGCCAATTTCAGGGCCAGGCGATGGAATTGGGGCTGAAGGGGGGCTTGATCGGCTTTATCCTGACCGCGGCCACCGTGATCGCCCTCACCCAGTTCGCCAATGCTTTTGGGGGCGGCTTCCTGCCCACCATTGCCCTTAATCTTAATCAATGGCTGGTTCTCATTTCGGTGCCTCTGGGCATTACGCTGGTTGGCGTGATCACCGCACGGTTCACCGTTTTGGCCGAACTCCGAAAAATGCCATGAACACAAAAGAGCCAACAGATGAACCCATCCTTGTGAAACATCGGCGAACCCTGGGCGGCTGGTTGGCATTTGTGCTGACCTCCATTTTACTCTGGGCAGCGGGGCTGATCTGGTTCGCAGAAACCCTGCCTGCCCAGAACGCCGCCCCTGAAACAGATATGACAGATGCTGTCGTGGTGTTGACGGGCAGCCCCGGACGGTTAAGTGCCGGCATTGACCTTTTGGCCCGCAAGCGCGCAAAACAACTGTTTATTTCCGGTGTTTACCGGGGGGTGGATGTCGCCCAGATTTTGCGTTTGGTAAAACAACAAGGTCCTGAACTGGAATGTTGCATGACGCTGGGCCATGCCGCCGATGATACAAAGGGCAATGCCACTGAGACTGCGCGCTGGGCAAAAAAAGAAGGCATACAATCGCTGCGTCTGGTCACAGCCAGCTATCACATGCGCCGATCCTTGTTGGAATTTGGTCGCCTGATGCCCCATGTGCAGATTATTGCCCACCCCATTTTTCCAACCGGGTTCAAGGCCAAATTCTGGTGGCGCTGGCCGGGAACGCTCCGGCTTTTGATTAACGAATATACAAAATATCTAGTCGCCTTGATGCGCCTATGGTAGGGCGTGGTTCATGATTCTGTTCCGATCCATCCTGTTCAACATCGTCTTTCTCGTGTGGTCGACACTGGTCGGCGTTGCCATGCTGCCGATCCTGCTCATGGGGGCGCCCGCCATGCGGCGGGGCTGTGCCTGGTGGATATGGACCGTGGTATGGCTGCTTCGCGTCATCGCCAATATCCGGTATGAACTGCGTGGCCTTGAACACATGCCCGACACCCCGGCAATTTTTGCGTCCAAGCATCAATCGGCTTGGGAAACCCTGTTTCTGACCGCCTATTTCAAAAACCCCGCTGTGGTTTCCAAGCGCGAACTGATGTTTGTGCCGTTCTATGGTTTGTTTGCCATTCGTGCGGGCATGATCTGGGTCAACCGATCCCAGGGCGTGCGTGCCATCCGACCGATGATCCGCCAAACCCTTGATGCCCTGAAACTGGGCCGCAATGTTGTCGTCTTTCCCCAAGGCACAAGAACAGCCCCCGGAACACACCTTCCCTATCAACCCGGGATTGCCGCACTGTATGTTGGCGCATCCGCACCCGTGGTGCCGGTTGCACTTAATTCCGGGATGTTCTGGGGACGCCGTTCCTTTCAAAAAAACCCCGGCACCATCGTGGTCGAATTTCTTGAACCCATTCCGCCTGGGCTCGATCGGAAAACATTTCTTGAGGTGTTGTCTGATCGCATCGAGACCGCAACCACGCGCCTTGAAGAAGAAGCGAGTAGCGCCCGTCAAAAATAACAAGCTGGCAATACAAGGCTGGAGGGTTGTGGATTGTTTTGTGGATAAAAATCAGAATTTGGCCCGTGAAACCCGGGCATAACTTTGATTTTTGCCATCAAGCCAAGGGCTTGGCCGGGGTTGATCCTGTGGAAACATAACGAGAACATTTCCTTGACGCCCTAAACCATGCGCCCTAGAATAAGTGCCCCACTGGTCGGCGTCCTTTAATTTGTTGTTATATTACAATGGGTTACGTGATTTAAGATTTACCTGTGTTAAAACAGGGGCAGGGATAAGAAAAAAATTATACGCTAACCCGCGCATTTGGAGCACGCCATGACAGAAATCGCAGCCATTTCCCAGCAAATCTGGGACATGAAATACCGCCTCAAAGGTGCGGGCGGCGTTGCTGTGGACAAAACCATCGATGACAGCTGGCGCCGGATTGCATCGGCACTGGCCGAAGCAGAGCCCATTGAAGCCAGAGAAAAATGGACTGAAAAATTTTTCGATGCCTTATCCGGGTTTGAATTCCTGCCAGCGGGCCGGGTTATCGCCGGGGCCGGCACCGGGCGCAGCGTCACTTTGTTCAATTGTTTTGTCATGGGCACCGTCCCCGATGACATGTCCGGCATCTTTGAACACCTGAGAGAAGCCGCCCTGACCATGCAACAAGGCGGCGGCATCGGCTATGATTTTTCTACCCTGCGGCCCAAGGGCGCGCCGGTAAAGGGCGTTGGTGCCGATGCATCAGGGCCACTGTCATTCATGGATGTTTGGGATTCCATGTGCCGCACCATCATGAGTGCCGGTTCACGCCGGGGTGCCATGATGGGCACCATGCGATGCGATCATCCCGACATCGAAGCCTTCATCGAAGCCAAACGCGAACCGGGCCGGCTGCGCATGTTCAACATGTCCGTGCTGGTGACCGATCCTTTCATGGAGGCCGTCAAAAACGATTCCCCATGGAATCTGGTTTATGACGGCACCACCTATAACACCCTTTCGGCCCGTGATCTTTGGGACAAAATCATGCAGGCCACCTATGCCTACGCCGAACCCGGGGTGATTTTCATCGACCGCATCAACCGGGCCAACAACCTGCATTACGCCGAAGAAATCTGCGCCACCAACCCGTGCGGGGAACAACCCCTGCCGCCTTATGGTGCATGTCTTTTGGGGTCTTTCAATCTGGCCCGGCTGGTCCGCGATCCGTTTACCGTAGATGCCCGCCTTGATCTGGACCGCCTGCGCGAAATCGTGCCAATGGCGGTGCGCATGCTGGACAACGCCATCGATGTTTCCCGCTTTCCCCTGCCCGCCCAGGAAACCGAAGCCCGCACCAAACGGCGCATGGGTCTTGGCATTACCGGTCTTGGGGATGCCCTGATTATGTGCCGGGCACGCTATGGATCAAAAGAAGCCATCGCCTTGACTAAGGTGTGGATGAAAGCGATTGAGCGCTCGGCCTATTTGGCATCAACAGAACTGGCAGCTGAGAAAGGCGCGTTTGAACGCTATGATCAAGACGCCTATCTCAGCGGCGCAACCATTCAGGGGCTGGATGAAGACGTGCGCGACGCCATCGCCAAACATGGCATCCGCAACGCACTTTTGACCTCCATTGCACCGACAGGAACCATATCGCTGTTTGCCGATAACATTTCTTCAGGTCTGGAACCGGTGTTTGCCTTTTCCTATCGCCGCAATGTCTTGCAGCCCGATGGCTCACGGCGCAGCGAAGAAGTATCGGATTACGCCTATCGCCTGTACCGGCGCACCTTTGGGGAAACCGCACCACTGCCCGATTATTTTGTCGATGCCCAACGCCTGTCGCCCACCGATCATGTGGTCATGCAGGCAACGGTTCAGAAATTCGTCGACAGTTCCATTTCCAAAACCATCAATGTCCCGGCCGAAATTGATTTTGATACGTTCAAGGATGTCTATATTCAGGCCTATGAAGCCGGGTGCAAGGGCTGCACCACATACCGACCCAACGACATCACCGGGGCCGTTCTGGAAACCACGGACGAGGCATCAGAACAAGACACCCAGGAAGAATTGCCCCTTGATCCGCCACCCGCGCGCCATGGCGATGAATTTGAATCTGGTGTCGTTTACATGACCCAGCCCCTGGACCGGCCCGAAGAATTGCCCGGCAAGACCTACAAACTGAAATGGCCGGAAACCAACCACGCCATTTACATCACCGTTAATGATGTCATTCAGGATGGGCGCAGGCGGCCGTTTGAGATTTTCATCAATTCCAAAAACATGGATCATTTCGCCTGGACCGTCGCCCTGACCCGGATGATTTCTGCCGTGTTCCGTCGCGGTGGCGATGTTTCTTTCGTGGTGGAAGAATTAAAAGCCGTGTTTGACCCGCGCGGCGGGCAATGGATGGATGGGCATTACGTTCCCTCCCTGCTGGCCGCCATCGGCAATGTCATCGAAAGCCACCTGATCGATATCGGGTTCATTCAGGGCAAAGAAGACATCGCTAAACAGGTCCGGGAACTTGAAGCACAAAAAACCCAAAAGGTCGTTGGCGGTGAGCCCTTGATGCTTGCCCAGTGCCCCAAATGCGGCGAAGCCAGCATGGTCCGCCAAGAAGGCTGCGATCTCTGCGTTTCCTGTGGGCATTCTAAATGCGGCTAGACACTCTGGTCTAGGAACCACCCCGAATATAGCGATAGAGTTCGTGGATGGGGCCATCGGGAATGCCCAATTCATCGAGGTGTTGCACGGTGTTTTCCAGATAATGAATGTTCGCCCCGCCCCGGCCTTGGCCTTGGCGGATTAAGCGCGCGGCATCTTCATCTGCCAGCTTTCCGGCATATTGGCCATGTTGGCGGTCTGCAATATAGGCAACTGCGGGAACCGGTTTTTTCTCTGCTGGCCCCCCCTTTGGGGTTTCCAGCGTCACTGGCAGGGTGCGGCGTTTATAGACCTCTGTCACCCGTTCGCGCTTGTCCAGATGCTTGATCACCAGTGCCGACACATCGCCTGCCACCCGAAATGCAATGCCCCGACACGTGCCACCCCGGTCAAGCCCCAGCACCAGCCCCGGCCTGGCCATAGTGCCGCGCCAGACATAGGAATAGATGCACATCGCCCGATGATAGCCACGCAACATGGCTGGCTTGCGTTCCAGCCATGGGAATCCCGGGTCCCACATCAAGGACCCGTACCCAAAAACCCACATATCGCGTTTTGCCATTACGTTTCCGACACTTCTTTTAACAATGACTCAATACTGACATGGGACGCTGACTTGAGCCACTTTTCTGCCATACTTATCTAGCAACTTCCCCTCAACGTCACCAACATGTAAGCCTGTCCCCTATGATTGAGCCGACAACACGCATTATTTGGACAAACCGCCTCTGTTCCCGGGCCGCCCTTTGGGCATTTTCGCTGTTCCTGTTTCTGGTCGCGACCATAACGGGTTTATGGTTTGCAGGCGCCACAATGGTGCGCGAAAATATCATCGCCATGGCCACCGATTTGGCTGCCGATGGTGGGCATTTCAGTGCCAAGACCATGAAAATTACCGGGTTTCCAACAGCCTTCGAAGTCCACCTGACAGGCATTCGTCTTGCCGGAAGTGGCCCCCGGGGACCATGGGACTGGCAGGCAGAAAAAATTCGCGCGCAACTGGCCCCATGGCAAACCTCAAACATTCGCTTTGACCTGGCCGGGACGCATCGGGTGCGGGTCCATGCGGCCCGCATGCCGCTTGATCTTGAAATCACCGCCACCCATGCCAGCGGACGAATAGTCAGGGGCACCAATGGCGCACCGGACATGTTCCAGATCACGCCTAAAATCCTGAAGATCAGGGAGGCCGTCACCAAACAAACCATCACAGCCGATCAGGCCCGGATACAATTATTTCACTATAAGGCCCAAAATCAGGACCCCACCGAACCGTCTGCGGGGATTATTTTTGATATCGACAATGTCACCCTTCCAAAAGCGGCTGGAAAGTTCCTCAGTCCCAGCATCAAGAAACTAAGCACTGAGATCATGGTGTTGGGCAGCCTGCCCACGCCCATTGATCGGGTCCGTTTGGGACGCTGGAGTCGCGGTGGTGGCACCTTGGAGATCAAGAAGCTCGATCTTGAATGGGGGCCTGCCACGATGGCTGCATCGGGTACGTTTTCACTGGATGACCGGTTGCAACCCGAAGCATCCCTTGCTGCCAGAATTACAGGCCATGAACAGACCGTCGATGCCCTTGTCGCGGCCGGGGTCATTCGGGCCCGATCAGCTGAGGGGATTAAACTGGTGTTGACCATGATGGCCCGACGCCCCGCACCGGACAAACCGGTCGAGATCCGAATTCCCATGACCATCCAGAACCGCGCGCTTTATGTTGGCCCGGCCAGATTGTTCCGCATTCCGAAAATCAGGTGGTAATTGGCCTAGGCTTGGCCCGCATCGACGATAGAGCGGCGAATGTCGCGGGTGCGCGCAAACATTTCTTCCAGCGCATCGCCATCCCCATACCGGATCGCCCGTTGCAAGGCCGTCAGGTCTTCGTCAAACCGGCCCAGCATTTCCAGAACCGCATCCTTGTTGGCAAGAAAAATATCGCGCCACATCACCGGGTCTGAAGCTGCGATCCGGGTGAAATCCCGGAACCCACCAGCGGCGAATTTGATGACTTCTTTTTGCAGCTGGTTTTCAAGCTCCGTCGCCGTGCCAACAATGGTGAAGGCAATAAGATGGGGCAGATGAGAGGTGATGGCCAACACCATGTCATGGTGATTGGGGGCCATGATATCCACCTGGGAACCCACCGCACGCCACATATCGCTGATATGGGCAACCGCCGCATCGTCCGTACCCTCTGGCGGGGTCAGGATGCACCAGCGCTGTTGAAATAATTCCGCAAAGCCTGATTCTGGACCAGATTCTTCTGTGCCCGCCACCGGGTGTCCTGGCACCAGATGAACGCCAGCGGGAATATGGGGCGCGCACGCCGTGACCACTGCTTCTTTGACCGAACCAACATCGGTGACAATGGCACCGGGCTTCAGGTTGGCAGCGATGGCCTTGACGATATCTGCCGTCACCCCGACCGGGGCCGCAATCACCACAATGTCTGCATCTTTGGCCGCATCTTCGGGCAACGTTTCAACGCGATCGACAAAGCCCAATTCCAGTGCCTTGTCCCGTGTTGCTGCACTGCGGGCATGACCGACAATTTCTGACACCGCGCCTGCCGCTTTTAGCCCACGAGCCAGCGATGACCCGATTAGGCCAAGGCCAATAATGGCAACGCGTCCAAAATGTTCGGGAGGGAACGAATCGGGGGTAAAATTTTTCGTATCAGCCATTTTTATGGCCCTCCCCCTTCATAAAATCCGCAAGCACACGGGCGACTTTATCCATTTGCGCACCAAGACCAATGGTAATGCGCAAACTGTCCGGCAAACCATAGCCCCCCATGCGCCGCACCAGAATATCATTTTCTTGCAAAGCAACATCCGCCGCTTCTGCCTGCGCCACGCCACCGGGGAAGCGGGCTAGCACAAAATTTCCGGCACTCGGCACCACCTCTATTCCCCCATCACGCAGAGCAGCAGAGAAGGACGCCAGCAGTTCTGAATTCAAAGCACAGGCTTTGTCGGTGTGGGCCTTGTCTTCCAACGCAGCGATGCCGGTGGCTTGTGCAATGCTGGAGACATTAAAGGGCATGCGCAGGCGATTAAGGATATCAATCACCTTGGCTGGCCCATAGGCCCAGCCAAGGCGCAACCCGCCAAGGCCAAAAATCTTTGAAAACGTCCGGGTCATGATGACGTTATCAAATTCATCGACCAAAGCAGCACCGGCTTCATACGCATCATCGGTGACGTATTCGGCGTAAGCCGCATCAATCACCAAAAGCACCTGTGATGGCAGCCCCTTGCGGAGTGCGCGCAGTTCATCGCCTGATAGAACACTGCCCGTCGGATTATTGGGATTGGCAAGATAAACGATCTTTGTCTTGTCTTGGGCAGCCTTGATCATGCCTTCGATATCGGCACAGAGATTTTTTTCTGCAACCTTGACCGGCGTTGCACCAACGGCTTTGGCGGCAATGGGGTACATCAAAAACCCATGCTGGGAATAAATCACCTCATCGCCGGCACCGGCATAGCCCCGGGCCAAAAGCCCCAGAATTTCATCGGAACCCGCGCCACAAACAATACGTGCGGGATCAAGGCCAAAGCGCGCCCCAATTGCGGTACGCAGTGCCATAGCGGAACCATCAGGATAGCGCGCAACATTTTCCCCGGCAGCCCTATAGGCTTCCAGCGCCTTGGGCGACGGGCCAAGGGCGCCTTCGTTTGACGAAAGCTTGATCACGTTGGCGCGGCCTTCGATTTCTGATAATCCGCCTTGATAGGCATCAATGTCTAAAATGCCCGCACATGGGATCAGGGGTCCATTGCCGGTCATGATCCCGGCCCTTTTTTAAGGGCAAGCGGCAATGCCGCCGTACCAATCACCGTGGTGTGGAACAGGTCATCGCCAAAGTTTTCAACAAGGGCATCAAGTTCTGATGCGCCATCATTGAAAAATCCATCAACCTCAATCAGAAAATAGTCGTGCTTTGCTGCTTCGTCATGGGGGCCGGTGGCAGAAAACAGAACATCAAAGCCGGATTTTTTAAAATCATTCGCAACCCGGGTCCGGCTTAAGGTACGCGCGGTTTCCACGGCGATAAAGCTGCTGTCAGAACCAGAAGGTTCCGGTGCCATGCACGCCAGTGCCAGCCCCGAAGCGCAGCCTTCCGGCGGCACAAGCCCCGGTGCCACGGGCAGGCGGGCAACAATGCGCGGTTGGCCTTCAGCCATAATCCATGGCCACCACGGTTTGTCTTCGTCGGGGCCCGGAAACGGGACCACACCGACCGTGGCTTTTTCCTGTGCAACCGTACTGATCACCTGGGATGCCCCGCCATGGGCGGTCATGGGCGTTGCCGCGCCATAATGGGCCCGGGCCAGTGCCCAGCAACTGGGCTCACCCTCGGGTGCTGATATCGCCACGGAAAACGGGCCTTGTTGACGAACGGCAGAAGAAACAATTTCCCGCCAAATACGAACGACGGTCATCCCGTCAAGTTCTGGCCCGGCTTCGGCCACAAGACGGCGCAAAAGCGATGCTTCACGCCCGGGCCGGAGCACAGGTCCGCCATCGGCCCCTTTGATGGAACCGATTTCGGCAACCAATCGCGCACGAGACGCCAGCAATTCGATCAAGGAATCGTCTAGCCGGTCAACATCACTGCGCAGGTCCGCAAGGGTCAGTTTTTCATCGCTCATTTTCTTTATCCAAAATACCTAACCCCGCCGGATAGGTCACGGCGGGGTCCGGAAACAGGCCGCTAGTTTTAGCGGCAAGAGCCTATAAAATCAAAGAAAACGTTGACAGAACCCCCGATCATCCTTAGCAATCACGTCCTTTCAGACTATATTTTTAGGTGGACCGTCAGCCCATAAATGGGAAAATCTGGCAGGAAACGGCGAACCCCGGCAAAACATGGCGAAAACAGACGACCAAGATAAAAAAAATGGCGCGTCTTCTGCGCAACCAGCCGCAAGTGCGATTTCGGTCACCCTTGCGCAAGACACGCCGCTTGCCCTTGATTCCGGTGCAACCCTTGGCCCGATCACCATTTCCTACACCACCCACGGCACCCTGAATGCCGATAAATCAAACGCCATCCTGCTTTGCCATGCGCTGACCGGAGACCAATACGTCACCGGCATAAACCCATACGACAAGCCGGGCTGGTGGCACACCATGGTTGGCCCGGGCCTGCCTTTGGATACGGAACGCTATTTTCTGATCTGCCCCAATGTATTGGGTGGCTGCATGGGCACCACCGGGCCCAAAGACATCAATCCAGAAACCGGCAAGCCCTGGGGGCTGGATTTTCCCGTTATTACCATCGGAGACATGGTCAACACGCAAAAGCTTTTGATTGATCATTTAGGGATTGATCAGTTGTTTTCGGTCGTCGGTGGTTCCATGGGCGGCATGCTGGCGCTGGTTTGGGCCGCGCGGTTCCCCGAACAGGTGTTTTCGATCATCCCCATTGCCGCTGCTGCGCGCACATCTGCGCAAAACATTGCCTATCATGAAGTGGGTCGCCAGGCGGTGATGGCCGATCCTGATTGGTGTCAGGGGCGCTATCTTGAAGAAGGCAAAGTCCCCCACCGTGGGCTTTCCGTCGCCCGCATGGGGGCGCATATCACCTATCTTTCAGAAACGGCACTGACCCGTAAATTCGGGCGCAGCCTGCAAGAACGCGACCGCGTGACCTATGGGTTTGAGGCCGATTTTCAGGTCGAAAGTTATTTGCGCCACCAGGGCATTACCTTCGTCGACCGTTTCGATGCCAATTCCTATCTCTATATCACCCGGGCCATGGATTATTTTGATCTGGCCGATGAAGGTGATGGGGTACTGACCAATGTCTTTGCCGGTACATCCGTTCGGTTTGCCGTCATCAGCTTTACCAGCGACTGGATGTTCCCGACATCGGAAAGCCGGGCCATCGTCAAGTTTCTGAATGCCGTCGGGGCCAATGTCAGCTTCGTCGAGGTTGAAACCGATCAGGGCCATGATTCCTTCCTGCTGGATATCCCCGATTATCACCGGGTGATCACAGGGTTTCTGGATGGCGCCGCCGAACACCGTGGGTTGGGAAGGGCCGATCCGTCATGACCACCCCTGATACCATCAAAACCAGCCGCGTTGACCACCAGTTGATCGCCTCTCTGGTGCCCACAGGGGCACGGGTTCTCGATGTCGGCTGTGGGGATGGTGCGCTGTTGTATCACCTGCGCCATACCCGTGGTGCCGATGCCCGGGGCATTGAGATTAACCGCGACCGGGTATCGGTCTGTCTTGATCAGGGATTGTCCGTCATTCAGGGCGATGCAGAAGTCGACCTTCGCGATTACCCATCGGACGCGTTCGACTGCGTGGTGCTAAGCCAAACCCTCCAGGCCGTCCATGATCCCAAAGCCATGCTGGAAACCCTGTTGCGCATTGGCCGCCATGCCGTGATCGCCATTCCCAACAGCGGTTATTGGCGCAACCGGATGAATTTTGCCTTTTGCGGGCGCGTGCCCTTTGGCAAGGGCGGTGAAGAAAGCTGGCATAACACGGCCAATATTCACCCCTGCACCATCAAGGATTTTGTGGCGCTGGCCGATGAAATGAACATCACCATTGAGCGGTGTTTTTCTGTCCGGGCATCGGGATCACACCGCGAAACCAGCCCCACCAGCCCCCTCGCCAACCTGTTCGCTATTCAGGCCGTTTTCCTGATCGGTTAAGAATTATCTCTGTGTATCCCTGTGCATCCCGGTATTGGCCGGGGCCGGGACAACGCCTCTGCGGGCACGGGCACCAACGGGGTTTGGGGCATAAATCTGTTTTCCGGCTTCCATCACATGCAAGCCTGCCAATTGCGGGAACCATCGGTTGCCAATTTTCTCCCATACCCCGGCACCACCCAACACCATGCGCGATCGCACTGGCGGCACAAACAGGGCGCGCACACTGTTGGTTGGGGTAAACAGGCTGTCGCGCAAAAGCCTGGAAAGTTGGGTCGCCGTAAAGGGACGACCATGGCCAAAGGGCGTGCGTTCCGACAATGCCCACAGGCCAGAGCGATTGGGCACGACCACGATCAAGCGGCCAGAATCGGTCAAGACCCGCCAGACCTCTCGCAACAAAAGCCGCAAGTGTTCGGAATTTTCAACCGCATGGACCAACACGATCCGGTCCATGGAATTATCGGCAAAGGGCAGTTCTTCTTCCTCGACCAACACCGTCTGGTTCGGCCCGGATTTTGGCCAATGAATAATCCCCTGCGCCGCTGGCATGGCGGCAATCACCCGCTCGGGCGCACCAGAAGGCTCTGATTTGAACCGCAGATAAGGCAGCGCATAGCCAAGGCCCAAAACGCGCATGCCCCCAACATCGGGCCAAAGGTCGCCAATACAGCCCCGCACCGCGCGCGCCGCCACCCGGCCAAGGGTTGACGCATAAAAATCCCTGAGATCAACAACATCCGTCCACATAGGCCAAGATTACCACATGTGTGCCTGCACAGCAGCATTGGCGATCTGCCCGGGGAATGCTATCTTCGCGGGCCTGAAATCAGGAATTAAAGGATTCGCCCGTCATGCTTGAAATTCACCGCCTTCCGGTGCGCACGGATAATTACATCTGGATTGCGCGCGAACCATCAAGCAATGCGGTCGCTGTCATTGATCCAGCAGATGCGGAACCGGTCATTTCTAAATGCATGGAACTGGGGCTGCACCCCACCCACATTCTAAACACCCACCATCACGGCGATCACACCGGCGGCAATCTGGAAGTGAAAGAAAAGTTTGGCTGCACGGTTGTTGGCTCCGTGGCGGATCAGGCCCGCATCCCCGGCATTGATATTGCCGTGGGCGATGGCGATGTCTTTGATCTGGGTGATGAACGGGCCGATGTCTTTGACGTCACCGGGCACACGTTGGGCCACATCATGTATTGGTTTGGCAATGCCAAGGCATTGTTCTGCGGCGACACCCTGTTTGCCATGGGCTGTGGCCGCCTGTCTGAGGGCACCGCCGATCAAATGTGGGTGGCCCTTTCCAAATTTTCCACCCTGCCCGATGACGCAGAGATTTATTGCGCCCACGAATACACCCAGGCCAATGCCCGGTTTGCCCTGACCATTGAGCCTGACAATCAGGACCTTCAGGCCCGGGCCGCAAAGGTGGATGACATGCGCGCCAAGGACATTCCCACCATCCCATCCTTGCTGGGCGATGAACGCATGACCAATCCCTTCCTCCGGTCTGATAATCCTGCCCTTAAAAAGGCCGTTGGCATGATCGATTCTGATGCCCTGGACGTGTTTACCCAAACCCGTCTGCGCAAAGATAATTTCTGATCTATCTTTATAATCGGGCATCAAGCCCTTCAAATAACAACCGCCCTCAGGGAGCATTACGCCCATGAAATTCTATCAATCCCCAACGTCACCCTATGTTCGCATGGTGCATATTGTTGCTTTGGAACTGGGTCTGGCTGACACTCTGGAACACATTCCTGCGCGCACCAAAGAAGCAAATTTGCCCGCCATCAACCCGCTGGACAAAATCCCCACTTTGGTTACCGATGATGGGTTGGTGATGATTGAATCAAAGCTGATTTGTCAGTATCTGGATGATTTAAAGGCCGCAAACCGCCTGTATCCAAAGGATATCACCGCGCGCCACCGGGTTTTGCAACAAGAGGCCGCGGTTCACGGCATGCTGGATGCGGCCGTACTACGCCGCATGGAAACCCGGCGCGAAGATTCAGAACGCTCCGCTTGGTGGGATGAACGCCAGATCAACAAGATCATTCGAACCCGCGATATGCTGGAAAAAAATATTGAGGCCTTCACCAAATACGACAACATCGTGCCCATCGCCCTTGGTTGTGCCCTTGAATTCATGGACCGTATCCAGCCTGATGATCCATGGCAAAACGATCACCCAAAGCTGGCAGCCTGGCTGAAAGATTTTTCTGAAAATACCAATATGGTCAAAACCCGGATGGCTGATTAAGCCGTTTTGATGGCCGTGCCTAAAACATCCATCAATTGATCAATTTGTGCTTCTGAAATAATCAAGGGCGGCGACAGGGCGATCACATCGCCCGCTGCGCGAACCAGAATGCCCAGTTCCAGACATTTCAGGAACACCCCGTAAGCCCGGGCACCAACGCGACCGTCCAAGGTTGAGAATTCGACAGCACCAACCAGACCAAAATTGCGCACATCGATCACATTCGCCGCATCATCCAGACCATGAATGGCCTTTTCAAAATAGTCCTCCAGGTTTTTGGCACGATCAAACAGGCCTTCTTTTTCATACACATCCATTGTTGCAAGGGCTGCGGCACAGGCCAGCGGATGACCAGAATAGGTGTAGCCGTGGAACAGCTCGATCATCGCCTCAGGCCCGGCCATAAAGGCATCATGGATGCCCTTGCGCACAAATACTGCGCCCATGGGAACCGCGCCATTGGTCAGGCCCTTGGCCGTTGTCATGATATCGGGGACGATGTTTAAACGGTCACACGCAAAGCTTGCCCCCAAACGGCCATAGCCGGTGATGACCTCATCAAAGATCAGCAAAATTCCGTGGGCGTCACAAATTTCGCGGAGCCGTTCCAGATAACCAACCGGTGGCATGATGGCGCCTGCTGACCCCGCCATGGGCTCAACAATGACAGCGGCAATGGTCGATGCATCATGAAGCGTGATCAGGCGCAAAAGATCATCGGCAAGATGGGCGCCCCATTGGGGTTGTCCTTTGGAAAAAGCCCCATGTTCAAGATTGTGGGTATGGGGCAGATAATCAACCCCGGACAAAAGTGGTCCAAACTGTTTCCGGTTGTTGCCGATCCCGCCCACAGACATGCCGCCAAAATTGACCCCGTGATAGCCCTTTTCCCGGCTGATCAAACGGGTGCGTCGGCCATCCCCCCGGGCTTGGTGATAGCCGAGCGCGATCTTTAGCGCCGTATCCACGGCTTCGGACCCTGAATTGGTATAGAACACATGGTCCAGATCACCCGGTGCCAGTGCCGCAAGGCGGCTTGCCAATTCGAACGCCTTGGGGTGGCCCATTTGGAAGGCCGTCGCGTAATCCAGTTCATGGGCCTGGGCCGCGATGGCATCGGCAATGTCATCGCGGCAATGCCCGGCATTGACACACCACAGCCCCGCCGTGCCATCAAGAATTTCCCGCCCGTCCGCCATGAAATAATGCATGTCCTTAGCCCTGGCCAAAAGCCTGGGGTCTGCCTTGAATTGGCGGTTTGCCGTGAACGGCATCCAGTACGATTCAAGATCATTGGGAACAGGAGTGGTCTTGTTTTCAGTCATTTCAGGCCCTTTTAAAAATGAATGCATTTTCCGAAAAACTACGGTGCCAAATGCCGAAATAGCATTTTTATAAAATAAATATTTTTAAAAATTAATGGCAATATTTCTTATGTTTTTGTGAATAAACGACGAATCCCATTAACATGGTTAACAAACAATTTAGATAATTATTTAGCACTATTGACGAAACGCTCACGAATTTTTAAATAAATAACGTATAAAATTTTAGATAAATTTATTCAGGGTCGAAATTTGCATTATTCCGGAATTCAATCATACACCGCAGGTGCTTGGAGCAGGGGCAATTTTGTTGCCGCCCAATCCTTGATACGCGATGCCGGTATCAAAAGCGCCCCTGCGCCAGAGCGGATTAGTGCCCCGGATCGGACCAGCCGCCATGGGTTCCAGCAACCTGTCCAGATAAAGAACACAGAAAAATCCAGTACAACCGCCTTGGTTGGCACCGATGCTGCCACTGAGAGTGCCACCCTCCCGGCACACATAGACCGAAACGCCGATGCCAGCTCCAGTTCTTTTCTGGCCCAGTTCATTGCACAAGAAGTTGATCCCGACCAGCAAGGCCTGGAACAGCATCAGAACGGATCGCGGGCCTATATGGCGGCACGGGATTCCACCATGCAAATCCTGTCGCAATCAGCCGGTCTCGACATCTTTATCTAGCCTGCATTTATCGTCTTTTTTTAAATTATGCTTCCTGCCCTTTTTTGGCGCGGGCTGATCGGCTATAAGATCAGCACGAACACCCCTTCAACTTTCTGAAACAAAAGGGACACGCGTCCATGGCAACACCGGAAGGCCCACGGGTTCTCTTCCTTGTTACTGAGGACTGGTATTTCTGTTCCCATCGTTTGCCTGTGGCCCGGGCCTTGCGCGATGCCGGTTTCAGGGTTGGGGTTGCGTGCCGGGTTGCAAACCATGGAGACACCATCCGGGGCGAAGGCTTCGAGCTGATTGAAATTCCCATGTCGCGCCGGTCCATCAATCCCTTCCACGCGTTGGCAACTATTTTCAGGATTATCCGGGCCTATAAAGATTTTCGGCCCGATATTGTTCATCAGGTCGCCCTGAAGCCTGCCATTCTGGGTTCTATTGCTGCGCGCTTTGCAGGCGTGCCGCGCGTCATTAACGCCATTGCCGGGCTTGGTTTTGTGTTCACATCAGACCGGCCCAAAGCGCGAATGCTGCGGCCAATCCTGCATTTGGCCTTTCGAGCACTTCTTGATCGCGATAATGGGCTGGTCATTGTCCAGAACCCCGATGATGGTGCCAGACTGTCTGAAAGCGGGGCCGTGGACCCGAAACGAATTATCTTAATCCCCGGTTCCGGCGTTGATCTTGATCGGTTCCACCCTGCCCCTGAACCAAACGGAACGGTGCGCGTCACCCTGGTTGCCCGCATGATCCGGGAAAAGGGCATTGATGACATGATCGAGGCCGCCCGAATTTTAAAGGACCGCAACATTGATGTTTCTGTCACCCTTGCCGGTGACCCGGACCCGGAAAATCCATCTTCCATCCCCACGGCCCAATTGGAAAAATGGCGCAGCGAAGGCATCATTGAATATCTGGGCCATGTTGAAAATGTCGCCCAATTATGGGCCGAAAGTCATATCGCCGTTCTGCCATCGTATTACGGCGAAGGCATCCCGCTGTCCTTGATTGAAGCCGCCGCAGCAGGGCTGCCCATGATCGCCGTTGATGGCCCGGGCCTACGAGAAGTGGTGATCCACGACAAAACCGGGCTTTTGATCCCGGCGCGCAACGCAAACGCCCTGGCTGAGGCCATCACTACCCTGGCCCAGGACAGTGATTTAAGAAAACGCATGGGCGATGGGGCCAGACAACACGCAGCAAAAACATTTGGCAGCGAGGCCATTGCTGTAAAAACATTGGGCGTTTACCGGACCCTTATGGGCGATCAATATCCCGAACAAAGGTAAAAAAATGATGGAATTTCACACACGCAAAGTTATCACGCCGAAGGACCTTAATCCCCACGGAACCCTGTTTGGTGGCCGGGTTCTTGAATGGATCGATGAAGAAGCCTTTATCTTTGCCGCCTGCCAGCTTGACCAGACGAAGCTGGTGACCAAGCTTATGTCGACGGTTAATTTTGTTTCATCGGCGAGCGTCGGTGACATCGTAGAGATCGGCTGTGAAACCCTTAAATTCGGCACATCGTCCATCACGGTAAAATGCTCTGTCCGCCAAAAATCGACCGGGCAAACCATCACCGATGTTGATGAAATTGTCTTTGTCTATGTTGGCGATGACGGACGACCCACCCCCCATGGGGTGACAACACCGTCCTAAATATCGCGCCCTGAGGTGTGAATTTCGGGGTGTCGGGTCATGGTCCAGGCAACCATCACCATAGCCAATACAGCGATCGCCCCCATCAGGTAAAAACTTTGTTCAATGCCGATAAATTCGGCCACCGCCCCCATCATGATCGGGGCACCTACCGATGTCACCCGGTTGGCCGTCGCGCGAAGCCCCATGACCTTGCCATGGGACTCCGTCCCTGCTGATTTCAGCATCAAGCTGATCACCAAAGGCTGATGAACCCCATTCAGTGCCGTGCGCAGGGAAAGCACCACCGCCAACACCACAAAACTTCCAAACAACGGCGTTATGGCAATCAAGATCAGCGCCACAAACACCACTGACCACAGCAACCAATAGGGCCGGAAAAACCGGGCCAGCGGTGCTGCCAAAAGAGAGCCCAGACTGGCCGAAAAAGAAGAAATGGCGATCAAAACCCCGATCAAGGTGCCCGAGATTCCCATCTGATTAAGCCAGACCACATAAAACGTGCCCTGAATGTTGTTTCCCATATGAACCATCATGCCGATGGCCGCCGTAATGGCCACCGTGGGGATGGCCAACAGACGAAAGGCACTGGTGTAATCCGATAAATTTGGCACCAGTATTCGAAACACTGATTTTTTGGGCTCTGAAGGATCAACCACGTCCCCTGCCCCCGAAGATTGCGCGCTATCTTGTCGGGTTAGCGCTGGCAGCATCAGCACCGAGATCACGGCGCCCATGCCCCACGCACTGGCAACCCCAAAGGCTGCGGATGGTCCCGCAATGTCCCAGGCGGCACCGACCAAAAGCGGGCCAACAATGTTGCCGACACGGCTGATGAAGGAAAGCCTGCCCGCATAGATCGCACGGCCCTGCATCAGTTGCCCCACCAAAATTTGCGCGCCAAGCCACCCCATGGAATCGGCAATGCCCCACATCAACTGGAACACGATGATCGCCCAAACAAACGGCATGGTTGGATACAGCAGCGGCGTGATCAGGCCAAGAATGGCAAAGAACATCAAAACCCTTTTGGCCCCGATGCGATCCATCAACACACCAGTATGAATGGAATACAGCAACGGCAACACCGGTCGGCAGCCCAAAACAATCCCAAGAATGAACGGTGAAAGTTCAAGCTGCACCACCCATAACGGCACAATGGTCATGGCCATAAAGTGCATGGTGGTTGAAAACATGCCAACGCCGTATACGGCGCATTGAACGCGCAGGGGAACCTGAGCGCTTTCAATCGACGACATGTTTCAATTCCTTACTGCAAGAATTTTCTGGGAAATTTTTTCTGCATTCCATCTTACGCTTTTTCTGTCTCTAAAACGAAAATTTGGAGAGATTTTTCTATTTAAATTTGACTTGTCCCAGCGCGATGGGATACAGATTTCGAACTTGCTTTTGGTTTCTATGGTGCTTTCGCACTGCAGATGAAATGGGAAGCCGGTGCATTTTCTTCTCAGAATATGTTTTGAAGAGAATAACCCCGGCACTGCCCCCGCAACGGTAAGTGAGTATGGAAACGGCATTTTGCCACTGTGTTTATGGGCTTTTTAGCCAAGAAAACATGGGAAGGCGTCGTTTTTTGGAAGGGTTTTCCCCCATCCGCTCACGAGTCCGGAGACCGGCCATAGCATGTTTGTAGGCATTGCGGAGGGCGATGTCACGGCGCAAGGGCGGGGGTTCTCCGTTCCTGTTTCCGTCTTTTCCTCCACATGTCGTTTGTTAACACTATTTCGCGCGGGGCTGCGCGGAAGGGGGAATTTATGAATACCTTACGCTTACGAATTTTGACGTTTTTGTTTTTGCCACTCATCACTATCCAACCTGCATCTTCTTCTGAACAAACTGAGGCGGTTATTGTTACCGCCACACGCACGGCACAAACCGTTGATGATGCGCTTTCCGCTGTCACAATTATCACCCGCGATGATATTGAACGCCGCCAGGGACAATCGGTAGACGATGTCCTGCGCGGCATCGCAGGATTGAGCATTACCAACAATGGTGGCCCCGGCAAAGCATCCTCAATGCACCTGCGCGGTACCGAAGCCGATCATGTTCTGGTGCTGATCGACGGGGTAAAAATTGGCTCTGCAACGCTGGGCACGGCGGCCTTCCAAGACATTCCCTTAAGCCAGATTGACCGCATCGAAGTGGTTCGCGGCCCCGCATCCAGTCTTTATGGGTCCGAAGCCATTGGTGGGGTTATCCAGATTTTCACCAAAAAAGGCCGGGGCCCGACGCAATATAATTTTGCCGCAGGATTTGGCAGCAACAACACCCAGACCACGTCCATCACGGCATCGGGCGGCGACAAGCGCCATTGGTTCAGCCTTGGTGCCAGCCGAACCGCCACAGACAGCTTTGATTCTTGCGACGGCAATACCGGGGGTGGCTGTTATGCCAATCAACCAGACGAAGATGGCTATCAAAATCTTTCAGGGTCAATCCGCACCGGATATCGGTTTCGCAACGGGGTTGAGGTCGAAGCCCATGGACTTCGGGCAGTCTCTGAAAATGAATTTGATGGATCATCCACCAATGAAAGCGAAAACATCCAGCAAGCCATCGGCGGGAACATAAAGTTTTCACCCATGAAGGCCTGGAAGTTGACCCTGATGGCAGGCCAAGCCCTGGATGCATCGGATAATTTTCTGAACGGTGTTTACAAAAGCACCTTTGACACCACGCGCCAGACCGCCTCTATCCAGAATGATTTTTCTTTTCTATCGAACCACCTGTTCACCCTTGGTGCAGATTTTCTGAACGATACCATCGACAGCACCACCAATTATGATGCCGCATCGCGCGACAACAGTGGTCTGTTCGGCCAGTATCAGGGGAAATTTGGCAATCATGATGTGCAGTTTTCCCTGCGCGGTGACGACAATGAACAATTTGGCCGGGTTGGCACCGGGTCTGCACGGTGGGGGTATCTTTTGCGCAAAGACCTGAAACTCTTTGCTAGTTATGGCACCGCCTTCAAGGCACCGACCTTCAATAATCTTTATTATCCAAGCTATGGCAGTGCCAGCCTTAACCCCGAAAAATCCCGTTCCATGGAGCTTGGGCTTAAGGGTAAATCATCATGGGGAAATTGGGGGCTTAACGTCTATCAAACCGACATAGACCAGATGGTGGTTTATGATTCAGATGTTTCCGGTCCAAACAACATTGATGCGGCACGCATTCGTGGGCTGGAAGCCACCCTGCAAGGAGCGCATCTTGGGTGGTCCTTTGATGTTGCCCTGTCACTGCTTGATCCTGAAAACCGGTCAACCGGATCCAACCGGGGCCATGAACTAGTGCGCCGTGCACGGCATATGCTGCGCCTTGATGCAGATCGCAATATTGGCAAATGGCGTATCGGGGGTACCTTCATGGCCGAAGGCGAACGCTATGACAATTTGACCAATACGCGTTCCATCCATGGCTATGCCACCATCGATTTGCGGGCAGAATATAAATTTATGAAAAACTGGCGCTTTCAGGGGCGCATTGAAAACCTGACTGACACGCAATACCAAACGGCCACCCATTATTTCCAACCCGGTAGAGGTTTCTTTGTAACGCTACGCTATAAATTCGGCCAAGGAGAAACGCCATGACCACGCCAAAGATACCGATGAGCCAGAAAACCATAGAGACCCTGATTTTGGCATTTCTTGCCGCCTTCATGATCGCAACTCGCTTTCATCATTTTGGTGATGCGCTGCATTTGCCAGATGCCTCTCTGGCCATTTTTCTGGCCGCAGGCTTTTACCTGCGGCGCTGGAGATTGTTTATCCCCCTGATCGCCCTTGCTGGCATGATCGATTATCTGGCCATTAATATCGGTGGCGTCAGTGCCTGGTGCATAACGGCGGCTTACGTATTTCTGGTCCCAACCTATGCTGCCATGTGGCATGGCGGGGACTGGTTCAAACGCCACACCCAGATGCAGGGCCGGGTTTCGGGCTCTCGCCTGTTGGTGTTGGCCTTCGTTGTGTTCGTTGCAACATCAACCGCCTTTTTGATCTCCAATTACAGCTTCTATGCTTTTTCCGGGCGCTTTGCTGATATGACGCTGGCCCAATACACTGCCAGTGTTACCAAATACTACCTGCCCTATATGACCACCACGTTTGTCTATGTGGCTGTGGCTGCACTGGTCCATGGGGCAATCAAAACGCTGGCTCGAAACCAAACGGAAAACGCGCATACGGCGTAGAATTTCAACAACGGCCCACAATCAAAAACCCTCCAACCATTTAATAAATAAGGATTATTTTGACATTCGTCAAAGGTGGTTCTCATTCTTTGAGTTTCCTATATCCTGTTGGGAAATCAACGCGCCTGAATAAATGTGCGCGACCTTATGGGAGAGGATGCCGCTAATGGACGGCCAGAACGACAAGCTGCAAAAGCTGGAAGAGGCTATGAAGGCGTTTAACGTCTTTGGCCAATGGCAGGTCGGGGCTAACCGCCCTGAAAATGTGGTCACCGGTCCCAATGGCCAGCGCATTGTCGAACCCTTGCCATCGGGGGTGCCCCATATCTGGCCATGGAAAGACCTTTACCCGTTTCTTGCCAGTTCACGCGAAGCACTGACCGACAGCTTCACCGCAAGACGAAGCTTGATTCTGACCAATCCGGGGCTTGGGCGCGGCACCACCCAGACAATTTTGGCCGGCATCCAATCCATCGGCCCCGGCGAAATTGCCTGGGCCCATCGCCACACCGTCACGGCATTGCGGTTTTGCATCGAAGGCAACAGGCGCGTTTTCACCGTCGTTGATGGCGATGCCTTGATCATGGAACCTTACGACCTGATTTTGACCCCGGGCCAATGCTGGCATGATCATCACAACGAATCCGATCAACCCGCCGCATGGCTGGACGTTCTTGATGTGCCGTTGCTTTTGGCATTAAACCAGAATTTCTACGAAGAACTGGGCCCGGCCACCCAGGAACAAAACGATTCTCAAGCGCCAACATCGCCCCACCTTCGACCCGCATGGAAAACCACAAACACGTCGAGTGTGGGGGCATATCGCTATCCATGGGCCGAAACGCGCGCCCAACTGGATGCCATGGCTGACGGGGACACATCCCCCTATGACGGCGTTGCCCTTGAATACACCAATGCTCAGGGTGGGCCGACGCTGAAAACGCTTAGCTGTTGGGTGCAATTGCTGCCGCCAGGATTTAAGGGTAAACCCCACCGCCACAGTTCCAGCGCCGTCTATTTCGTGATCGGCGGCGAAGGGCGCACGGTTTTGGATGAACAAAACATGGCTTGGGAAAAACATGATAATTTTGTCATTCCCAACTGGACATGGCATGCCCATGAAAACAATTCCAAAACGGAACCCGCCCTTTTGTTTTCCGTCAACGACACGCCCCTTTTACAGGCATTTGATTTTTACCGGGAAGAACCGGAAAATACACTCGCGCGCAACGCGCATCCTTAACAGATAAGAGAGAGAACATGGCTACAAAAACAATCGACCCCAAGGCGTTCAAAGAACTTGAAAGCGAGCTGACGGAATTGGCCAATGACCAGTTCGAAAGCGATGCCTACAAGCGCATGCTGGCAGCGCCGTATACGTTAAAGGGAGCACAGCAATTTTTCATGCAGCACGCCATGTTCAACCTCAATCGTCGCGATTGCTGGGGCTATGTTCTGGCCAAATCGCCCCTGCCGGTTAAAAAGCTGGTCTGGGAACACGAAGAAGAAGAGCTTGATGGTGTGCCCCACCGGGGCGGGCTTAATCATTACGAACTGGCTGTTAAACAGGGCGAAGTGCTGGGTTTGACCCCTGAAGATTATTACAACGCGCCGGTCATGGATGGGACCTACACCTGTTCCATGGCCTGGGCACAACTGGCCCAATCCAGCTCATGGCTTGAATCTTGTGCAGCCTCTTCTGCCCTTGAATATTCCAATTCCGATGACATCATCCGGGAAGGGGCGCTTTCCAGACGCATGGGGGCCAAGCTTGAAAAAGACCTCGGCATTCCCATTCGCAAGCAAGATTCCAATGCCGAACACATGGTTGCCGAATTGGAACACGCCCAGCTGCTTTTAAATGTTGCCAACATGTATGGCGACACGGAACTGGCCCGCGAGCAAATTGTCTCTGGCGCCAAACAAAGCTGGGCCATTGATCGGGTCTTCCGCAATTTCCTTGGGGAACTTCTGGAAAAACACGCAGATTAGGGTTTAGGCCCCGGTGCAATCCGTAATTTCGAGACCATTGCCATCGGGATCGTGGAAATAGACGTGCCTGCCCGGAAATGAATTGTGCTGGGCATCGGGATTGTCGCGTTTGCCTTTGGCTTCCATCAGTTCAACCCCATGGGATTCAAGGCACGTGACCGCCGCGTCATAGGCATCTGCATCAACGATAAACGCATGATGGAAAATGGTGTCGCCGGGGCCATTGGGCGGCACGTGGCGACCGGTTTGGGCCAACACAAAATACGAGCTCCCGGCCTGCATAAATGACATGGTGTGTTTTGAATTCTGGCGCAGCAATTCACAGCCTAGAACATCGCGATAAAAATCCGTCGCCGGATCCAGATTTTTCACACCAATGGTAATGTGCAAAATGCTTTTGGGTTGAATGCCTTGTGTGTCGGTCATCTGTTATCCCCCACTTAAAGGTTCAGGCTTTTGCCTTTGAATCATAAACTGATTCATCAATGTAATCGCCCATCCCTGATTTAGCCCCGTTTTTAGCCAATTCTTCCAGAAAAATGCCATGAATGCGCGGGTCCTGATCTTCGTAATTAATCTGGCAACCGCCTTGCTGGATCGACACATCAACGCCCAAAAAGACATGGCGTTTTTCTTCCGTCAGCGGGTAACGCAAACTGCCCAGCGCAATGGGCATATAGCGCGCGGGCTCAGCGCCTGTATTAAAATGCTGATGGAACATCTGTCCGGGTGGCGCAAAGATAGTGCCGGGATGCCAATCAACCCGGGTGTAATCTGCATCCCCTTCGTACCAGAACAACGAATGGCCCTGGCCTTTCAAAAGCAAAACATGGAAATCCGGGCCGTGGCGATGGCCTTTTTTATACGTGCCCACCGGCATTTCTGAGGTGTGGACATGCATCACCCCATCGGCCAGCGCAAACCGCATGTTTGAACTGCGCGCGCCGCGCTGTTCCCAACCTTCTAATTTAAACCCGGCAACATCGGCCACAAAATTTGTTTCCCACATAAAGCGCCCGGGCTGGGTTTCGATGCGCCGACCTTCGCCTTCAAAATAACTGTCATCGCCCATGCGGCCCTTGAACACGCACGGGTTATCGAAAATGAATGCATCATCATGAAACATATTCATGACCGCCGTCAGGTTGTTGCCGGAAATCAGCCGCGCCTTTTCAGTGCCCGATCCATTGAAATGCTGGTAGCGCGCATTCAGCGGCAGGGCAAACAGGCTGTTTGGACCCCATTCAAAAGAATGCTCTTTTCCCTCCACCTCTATGATCGTGCTGCCGTGGCCCGAAAGAACATAGATCACTTCTTCGTACAGATGTTTCTGGGGCATGCATTTGGCACCCGGTTTCAAATCGATCACAAAGATCGACATGAAATCACCCCGCCCAATCAGATGCACGAACGCCGCATCGGTATCCATCCGTGCCCAATGTCCGGTTTCGACCGTGTGCAAATCGACCCCGAATTCTTCGACAATTGGCACGCCTTCGCCTTTGGCCCATTCGAGATACGGGTCACGCAGAAATTCATCAGACAGTTTCTGGCCCGGTGCCAGTTTTGAATCGGGGGCAATCATTTTTGCAAAAACTCCAGTGTTTCCGCCCATTTACTGCGGACTTCTTCAGCGTAATCGGGCGCAATGGCATTGACCTTTGGAAAATCATCTTTCCAGTGCCAGGGACGCACCGCATAGGCAATCATGCGCGATGTGGTGATGTCATCAATGGCGCGTTTTTCAGGCGACAGGGCCGGGTCAATATGTCCAGTCCAACATCCATCGATAATATCGGTCTGGGTATTGGGGTCCCAACGCGTGGCCATGGCCCACATCACTTCTGCTGGATTAGTGATATCAATATCATCATCCACCACAATCACCATGCGCGTCATATAAGCCCCCGGCCCACATCCCGCTGTGACCAGCCCCGCCATCTTGGCGTGGCCGGCATGCAATTGTTTGATGGACACAATCAAAATAAACCGTGATCCACCACCCGGCAGTTGCCACACGCCCTTGACCTCTGGCACGCCTGCGGCCTCAATCGCATCCCAGAGCGCTGCGACCCTTGGTATCTTGATTTGGCGCCCGGGATAATTGGGTTTTACCGGCGGCTGGCCAAGGATGATCAGATCATCGCGGTGATAAATCGTTTTGACATGAAGAACCGGTTCCGGCCTTTCGTCTGATGCGTAATAACCGGGCCATTCCCCAAAGGGACCTTCGGTACGGGCGTCTTCTTCTGGTAGTGGCATGTAGCCTTCAAACACCAGCTCACCCTCGGCCGGCAGGGGCAGACCGGTAACCTGTCCAGGGACAACCTGTATAGGGCGCCCAATGCGCCCACCAGCCATGGCATATTCTGTATCACCGGACTTTGCCGCAGCGGCAGCCGCCACACCCAAAATCGGGGCCTGGCCCACACAAACCGCCATGGGGCACGGTTTACCCATGGCCCACCATTTGCGCCGGATAACATCACCGTCTTTACCCGGTTCGATAAAGATGCTGAGCGTCGTTTTATCGGCCACCGACGTCCGGTAGGTGCCAAGGTTAACCCAATCGCTGTCGGGGTCTTTAACAATCACCATACATTCGGTGCCAATGTAATCTCCACCGTCTTCTCCATGCCAGCGCGGGGCCGGAAACTTGAGAACATCGACATCCTTCTCAGTCACAACATTTTCAAACAACGGGCCGGTCTTGACCATTTCAGGGGGGATCGGGCTGGATTTTTCCTTTGGCGTTGCCCGGTATGCCTTCACCGCATCAAGGGTAAGGTCGCCCACAATAAATTTTGCCGTGCGCACATTGGACAGGACGCGAAATTTCGGATCAAACCCCGGGATTTTATCAAACAACAAAACCGGGGGATAAAGATGCTCATTGCTCATCTCGAACAGGGCACCCATTTCACGGTCGGTACTGGCACCGGAAACGTGTTCAAGCTCATCTGCTACCTCTGCTTGACGCAGAAACTCCCTGAGATCGGCCATGGCCTCATTTTTATTAATGCCGGAATTTCTTTCCGGTTCAGATTTTTTTACCAACGTGTTTCTCCTGTTTACGCCACTTGTTTGAAATCAAGATGCGGGCAATGCCGCCATCATGTCAGATAGAACCGTCTTCCACACCCGGTCAATAGCCCAGCTTTTACGCAACCCATCCAGAATTTGTTCCATGTCCTGCGCAGTGTGCATGTGATCTTCGGCAATTTCCATCAAGATATGGGCGTGTTTGACATCGGCCACGGCGTGTTCCGCATTGGATGCCTGCGCTTTTAGGGGAATGCCAAGATCACGGTTCATAATCTCGCCGATCCTGCGTGAATTGCTGCCATCTTTTAAAATTTCATCAGAATTAGATAGTTCAAGCGCCGCACATGCCGCCAACGATGTCAGCCATGGGCTTTGAGACGCCAGTTGAAGCCACGCATAACTGCACGTCACAAGGCCATCACAGGGCGGCGTGGTGATAAAATCGTCTGGCGTTAAGCCCAGCAACCCGCCTTCCTTGACGCTGAGGGTGTAGTGATCATCGATGCCATCTTCGGGGCGACCTTCCAGTTCATCACGTTCGTGATCCCAGATTTTCTTTTTCACATCCATCGGCGCCAAGGCCTGCGCATGGGCCCAGCAATCGCGCCGGTTCAGGGTCCAATGGGTGCGCTGGATGATGTAGGTTCTGGTGCGTTCTTTGGTGAATTTCAGGCTGTAAAGATGGGCATAACCGGACGAGCAGACCTGTTCATTGGCCATCATAAATGCCTGGGCTTGTAAATCCGCCAATTCATCTTTATCCGGCATTGATGCGCTCCTGATCTACTTTCCAGCCCTTGGGGCCGGAATGGACTGACCGCCCAAATGTGACATTGTTTCTTCAAAAAACATACCCAGCGCTTTAAGCAGCGGGGTGTCATGCACTGAAAATAAAATGGCACCATCTCCATCAATACTATGGTGGTGATGGGCCCAATTGGGAATGCAAAAACTATCCCCTGCCCCCCAAAATAATTCCCTATCACCAATTTTGGTCCGCCCTGATCCCTTCACCACATGATAAACGGCGCTAGAGGTACGCCGGTTTGGCTTTGTTTCAAACCCCGGCTTCAACCATTGGGCCCAACAACTGAGCGTTGGCAGGACGGGCCCACCGGTGATGGGGCTCACATATTCCACAAATACCCCGTCATCCCCCTCGTCATCATCATGGCCAGCGTACAATTTTTTCTCCATGTCGGCCCAAGCGTAGCGCACCGATGGGGATTTTGGCACATCCAGAACGGGCTGGGTTTCATCGCCAAAGGCTTCGTAAAAGGGCTGGTTCAGTGCCAATACCAAAGGCACATCCAGCACATCAAGCCACACAGCATTGCCGCCCGTCTCATTGTGGTGATCATGCCAGGCCCACCCCGGGGTCAGCACCAGATCATAATTTTCCATAGGCGCCGGTTCGCCATCCACCACTGTGTAAAGATCGCTGTTACCCTTGATGACAAACCGCAAGGCATTGATGGAATGGCGATGGGCCCAGGCCACTTCGCCGGGGCGGATCATTTGCATGCCCATGGCAATGGTGTGGGTTGTGCCCCGGCGTTCCAGATCAGGGTTGGAAAACATCAGGCTGCGCCGTGCGGTAACGCTTTCTGGCATAACAATGCAGGCTTCTTCCAAAAGTGCCGATACATCATCCCAACGCCAAAGCCTGGCACCACCAGCAGGACGCGGGCCATCGGTCACCTGCTGCAAAAACGCATCCGCCTTCCACTGGCCATAAATATTGGCCTTGGACAGTTTTTCATTAAACGCGGCCATTGCATCGTCTGTCGCCATGGCACACATCCCTCCGGCACCGGTTTATTCAAAAAATGAAATGCATTTTGATTTTTAATCTTGCATAATTGCCCCCCCTTGTCTATCCCTGACAGGGGGTAAAACCCGCCAAAAGGGGCCAAAAACAAGGCAAAGACCCCGGCCAAGACAGGGAGAATGCCAGACCAATGGCGAGCAAATCTAAAACGCCTGCGCCCAGTTCAGCGCGAGGCACCAACGACCAGCGCACGGCCGCCATCAGCGACCTGCGCGAATTTTTGCGCATTTCCGAAGAACGGGGTGAACTTCATGTCGTCTCAGGGGCCAATCCAGATCAGGAAATTGGTGCCCTTTATGAACTGAGTTTGGAAAACCCATATCCACCGGTTTTATTGTTCGAAGACATGGTCGGTTGTGATGCCAATTCGCGCATCATCATGAATGTCCGCGCATCCCGTTTAATGGTCGGCGATGTAAACATGGATGCGGTTCGCGAATACCGGGCCACCCGGGACAACCGCAAGGTCGAACCCATTGAACCCGAACTGGTCAAAACCGGCCCTGTTTTTGAAAATAGTATGGCCGGCGATGATGTCGATATCTTCCGCTTTCCCCGCCCCATCTGGCATGCCGAAGACGGCGGGGCATATCTTGGCACCGAATGTGTGGTTTTAATGCGCGACCCTGATTCTGATTGGGTCAATGTTGCCACCTACCGCACCCAGATTCACGACAAGCGCACCATCACCGTGTTTACGGAACCCGGCAAACATGGCGATGTCATCCGACGCAAATATTGGGCCCGGGGTGAACATTGCCCCGTAGTCGTGTGCTTTGGACAGGCCCCGATTTTAGGCAGTGTCGCGCGCGTTGGCTATCCCCAGGGGGTGTCTGAACTGGCCATCGCCGGGGGCCAAATCGGTCGTGCCATCAAGATCGTCGAAGGCCCTCAAACCGGCATCCCGATCCCGGCCGATGCCGAAATTGCCTTTGAAGGCGTAATGCCACCGCCCGAAGAAGAAACCCGTGTTGAAGGCCCGTTTGGGGAATGGCCCGGATATTATTCTTCCGGAATGCGCCCCGAACCCGTGGTTCGGGTTGGGGCTATTTATCACCGCACCGATCCTATCATCATTGGCCAACCCCCGGTTCGCCCAACCTATCCCGGACGCCACACCCATATTGCCGGTTCTGCCGCCCTTTGGGATGCATTGGAAGCCGCAGGCGTGCCTGGCATTACCGGGGTTTGGAAAATGCCCGCAGGCGGCACCCGCTTTATCAATGTGGTTTCAATCAAGCAATTGCACGCAGGCCACGCCAAAATGGCCGGGTTGGTGGCAACCGGTGCGGGCCCTGCCGCCTTCATGGGACGGATGACCATCATCGTGGATGATGACATCGACATCACCAATCAGGCAGAAGTGATGTGGGCCATGGCAACACGATGGGACCCCAAAACCCAGACCGATATTATTGACGGGTGTTGGTCTGGCTATCTTGACCCAACGATCGATCCCGTGAAACGGGAAGCTGGCAACATGACCAACAGCCGCATCATCATAAGTGCGGTCCGCCCATGGCACTGGAAAGATGATTTTCCGAAGGTCAATGCAATTTCCCCGGAATATGCCGCAGAAATTCGCAAAAAATGGAAAAACACTCTCAAATTTTTAAACGCCTAAAAAACCCAAAAAGGAAGAAAACATGACCATTTTTAAAATGCCGGAAAAAGAAATCGGCCCCTACCTCAATGATCTTGAGAAAAAAGTTTCTGATCATTGGCAAAACACCGTCGAACAAACGGCCTTCATGCAGGATTTGGTCAGCGGCAAACTTGATATGGAAACCCTCCAGCTTTTTTATACAAACTGGGGGGCCTTCGTGCCTGTCATCAATTCTTTGTACATGGTCCAGTTTCACAAGCACCTTTCCTTCTTCGTTTCCAACGTTGACCTGATGGAAACCTATACCCACAAGGTGCTCGACGAATTTGGACATCCCTCACCTCCGGGGCACATTAAAATCCTACTTTCAACTGGCCAGGCCCTGGGTCTGACCAATGACCAAATCCTGACCCAGCCCATGCTGCCTGAAGCCCGCGGGTTGACGGATTTTCACCGCACCTTGGTCAATGACGGGAATTTTCAGGAATACTGGGCTTCAGTTTTATGGGAAGGCGCGTTTGGCCATTCCTGCCTGAAATGGTTTAACGCCCTGACCACCCATTATGGGCTGACGGCCGAACAGGCGGATTATTTCCACAAGCACCATGAAGCCGATACCCAAGATCATCTGGGCCGCGAAGCCCATTCAGAGGTAACCAAACATATCCTCAACCGTCTGATGGTAGATGGGTTTGATGAACGTCCGGGATACCCATTTGAATATTGCGCCCTGACACCAGTGGATCTTTATTGTGCGATGCTTGATGGCGTCTATGCAAAGACCCACTAATTAAAAAATAAGGGAATAGCCCATGGCCCGTTCGTACCAAAATTTAAGTGAATACATCCAGGTGCTCGATGATGCAGAAAAGCTGGTGCGCGTCACAGTCCCGGTCAACAAAGACACGGAACTGCACCCCTTGGTCCGCCTCCAGTTCAGGGGGTTGCCTGAGGAAAAGCGTAAAGCCTTTCTGTTTGAAAATGTCTATGACAGCACGGGGCGAAAATATGACATTCCCGTTCTGGTCGCTGCCATGGCCGGGTCATCTGATATATACGCCTTGGGCATGGGCTGTCCAACCGAAGAAATTCCGGATCGTTGGCTCCAGGCCCTTGAATCACCGCTCGACCCCGTCACCGTAGAAAGCGGGCCGTGTCAGGACGTGGTGATTAAAGGGGAACAGTTGGAAAAAGAAGGGCTTTCCCTTTTGCCCATTCCCATTTCAACGCCGGGGTTTGACAATGCACCCTATACCTCTGCCTCGCACTGGGTGACCAAACACCCCGAAACCGGCATGCATAATCTTGGTAATTATCGCGGCATGGTCAAAGCGCCAAACCGCATCGGTACCCTGCCTGCCATGCTTGGCGTTGGCATGCGCGACCACATTGATGCCTGGCGCGAAGCCGGCCATGAGCGCCTGCCCGCCGCCGTGGTCATTGGTGCCCCACCGCACGTCACCTATACCGCCGTGACCCGCATCCCCAATGACATGTGTGAATATGATGTTGCCGGTGCCATTGCCGGAAAACCGCTTGAGCTGGTGAAATGCCTTACCCAGGACCTGATGGTGCCCGCAGAGGCTGAGATTGTCATTGAAGGAACGGTGCCCGCCAGCGAAGTGGAAATGGAAGGCCCGTTTGGGGAATTTCCGGGCTATATGGCACAGCGCGATTACAGTTTCTTTATGGACATCACCTGCATCACCATGCGCAAAAAACCCACATATTTAGCCATTCTGAGTCAGGTGCCGCCCAGTGAAAGCAGTAAAATGCGCCATATCGGGCGCGCAGCGGCGGCCAAAAAGTTTCTCCATGATAACGGGTTCGACAACGTCATCGATGTCAATTATCTGGAATGCACCGGCTCTAACGCCTTGGTCGTGATCAAAATAAAGAAACGCGAAGCCGACGATGGCGCCAAAGCGCTGGACCTTTTGACCACCAAATTTATCGGCAAGATCGCCGTGGCCGTTGATGAAGACATTGACATCACCAGCCTTGAAAACATCATGTGGGCCATTGCGTGGCGCAACCAGCCCTACCGCGATGTCAAAATTGTCGACACCCCCCTGTTGGCCCTGGACCCCTCGTTAGCACCACCGGGCGAATCCCGGGGGTTGGCAACGGACGCCGGCGCAATGCCGCGCAATACCAGTCTGATGATTGATGCCACCATGGCATGGCCTTACCCACCCATTTCGCTCCCCAAACGCGAATACATGGAACGCGCCCAGGAACTATGGGCCGAGTTGCAACTGCCGGGGCTTGAATTACAAAACCCGTGGTATGGCTATTCGCTGGGTGCGTGGACCAAAGAGCTGGAAGAAGAAGCCCAGCTTGCGGTCGAAGGGCGGCACTATGAAACCGGGGAAAAATTGCGCGGACGTCGCAAACGCATCGACTAAATTAGAGCGACTAGATCAAGATGCGATCGCAGCACTCGGGCTTGCGCCAAAACTGCCCGATACGTCGTCAGCCGCAGCCTTGAGCTTCTTTGCATATTGACTGTCTGTGCCTAAATCAACAACGCCTGCAACCCCGATAAGCGAAATTGCCATAATGATTTCGCCATCAGAACCAAAAACCGGGGCCGCCACCCCAACAATGCCCAGCTCGCTCTCGCCGGTGTTATCGGCAACCCCGTCACGACGCACGCACGCGCGCAAGGTATCAACATCTTCTATCGTCAGGGTTTTTGATCCGCTGGCTTGATGGAGGGGCGCTGCAAGTTCAAGTTCCACCAGCGACTTGGTTTTTTCTTCTGGCAGATAACTGACAAAGACCTTCCCGCTGGCGGTGCGCAAAAGGGGTAATTTCCGCCCTTCTCTGATACGAACGGCGGTTCCCAATTCACCTTGTTCCCAGCGAATTACCATAGGGCCATCGGATGCCCAGACCACCAAAACAGAAACCAATCCGGTTTCCGCCGTTAGCTTGGTCAAAGCCTCCGTTCCCATCTTGACCGTATCCACACGCCCAAGCGCGGCCACCCCAAGGGTGACCAACAATGGGCCAAAATCATAGCGACTCGATGACGGGTCCTGGCGCACCGCACCAGCCTGAATCATGCCCGCCAGAAAACGGTGGGTGCGGCTTGCTGGCATCCTTGCGGCCTGTGCGATTTCACCCAACGTGCCCGGTCGCCCCATATCCGCCATGGCTTTGAGAATAAACAGGCCAATACCCACAGAACGATTGGCATTTTTGGGGGATCTGGGGTCTTCAAACCCTGCCGTGTACTCAGATATGGGGGAATGCTTTGTCATTTTGTCTTATCCTGGGGGGTAGCGTTGCGTTTTGGTGTCCCGATCAAGCATACCCGATGCGCAGCTGATTCCAATAATCAAAATGCTATCTATTGAAAATACCCGTTTAGTCAGGGGCGGCTTCTTCTCTGACTTCTTCTCTGTGGAACCCAAGAGACCGCATCACGGGTTCATCATTAATGGAAAACAGAATGGCCGGTTTGTCTGATCCGTTTTCATGGGCGTGCCAGGTCCAAAGGGGGACCACGAAACTGTCCCCCTTTTTCCAGTCAAACCGCTGATCCCCGATAACGGTGGTCCCTTCACCTTCATACACGTGATAAATGGCCGCGTGGGTGTGTCTGTGAGCGCTATATTTTTTGCGCGCCGCCAACATTTGTATGTCACATCCCACCGTCGGCAGGGTTGGGCCATCGGTCTCTGGATTGACGTAGTGCAAAAATGCGCCATCAACTGCATCCAGTTCATCCCCGCCTTCGGCCAAGCCATAAAGGGCGGCTTCGGTTTCTGCCCAGGGATAGCAATACGCAGCACGGGGTGCGGGCGGTTGGTCCTGTTTTCCGCCCACGGTGGCCGGGCGCAACGTGCCAAAGCGTTTAGAGGACCAACCCACATCGCGGGTCAGGTCTTGATGAGGGGATTGATGGGGTTCGCCAAAACCGATCTGGAAATGCACGATCAAGGGTGCCACTGCCCCATCCAGCCAGATGGTTGGAACTGATCCATTATTGATATGGTCATGCCAGCTCCAGTTTGGCGTGGTGATCAAGTCACCCCGGGTCATGAAAAACTTTTCCCCGTCCACCACCGTGCAGCCTTCACCATTGCCTTCCACCACGAAACGGACCGCATCCATGGTATGGCGATGACACGGGGCCATTTCGCCTGCCAATATCATTTGCGCCCCCAGCACCAGATTGGGGCTGGTCCCTAATTCAAGGTCCGGGTTTTGAAAACCGATAAACCGGCGGTGCGCTTCTTCGGGCGGAATATGATCGACTGCTTCGAACAGGGTTTTATGAATGTCGTCCCAACCCCACAAAAATGGCTTATAACTGGGCGTTGGCTCCCGGTATCCCACCGTTCGCGATGGGATCATCCAATACCCGACCAGGTTTTTATCCCGCACGCCCTGATCAAAACCATCTCTGGATGCAGCACTATCTTTTTTCTTTCCAGCCATAAATTATGTCCTACCTTTAGCCATGCGGCCCTAAAATTGCCCGTGGGGATCAAGGCCCAGCGCATAACTGCCATACATGGTGGACCCCGCATCCCAGTTCAAACTGATGTGATGAGAGATGGCATGAATGTCGCGCCATGCACGCCCCACCCGATTGTCTTCATAGGTGCCGGTCACCCCCGTCACACTGTAAAGCCCATCAATCGCCCCCACACACAGCTTCAGAATATAGGAATGGGTCAATCGATTGCGCATGCGCATGTCCAGATCAACCGCGCCGCCACCATTGACCACATCGTTGGTTTTTTTCAGGTCGCGTAAAATCATCAGGCGCGCCGCATCATAGGCGGCCGTGGCTTCGGCCACCCGGGTCTGGACCCCGGCAAACCCCGCCATGGAACGCCCCCCCGCCATGGCCAGCGTTTTGCGGGTTTTATTAAGATCAATAAAATCATCAAGCGCGCCCTTCAAGGCCCCAAGAGCCGGGCCTGTGATCGCCGTGGGGATACATGAAAACATCGGGATGCGGTAAAGCGGCCGGTCTTGCGCTTTGGCACCCGGGCTGGTCCCGGCCTTTGCATCTTCCAGATCAAGACGCCGGTGCGATGGCACAAAGACATCCTTGCAGACAATCCGCTTGCTGCCCGTTGCAGAAAGGGCCGTGGTAAACCAGTCATCTTCGATTTTGTAATCCTTTGCTGGCACCAGAACAAAGGCGATCACCGGTTTGTCCCCCCCGGCATCATCAGCAATGCGCACCCCAAGCAATGCCCATTGACCATGATCACAGCCGCTAGAAAAGGGCCATGAACCGCTGATGCGCCACCCGCCATCAACGGCTTCGGCCTCCGTGATAGGCGAATAAGACCCAAAGGTGATGGCATTGGGGGCATCACCCCAGACATCCTCCTGGGCTTGCAGGGGGAAATTGGCCACCAGCCATTGGTGCATGATGGCAAGACCTGCGACCCAGGCTGTGGACGCACACCCCGCCCCAAGCACGCACGAAATTTTCATCAGGCAGGAAAAATCGTATTCATACCCGCCAAACCGTTCTGGCTGCAGAATATGGAACAGGTCCGCTTCCCGAAGGGCTGCCATCACGTCTTTTGATACCATCCGCGCATCTTCGGCCGATGCCGCCTTTTCCCGCAACAAGGGTACCAATGCACGGGCGCGGTCCAGCAATTCATCTGGTGTTGGCTTTGGGTTTCCCCCAGTCACGACATTTTCCCCCGGCAAAGCCCGTTTTTGGGCCGTTATTGATTATTTAAATCAATTTTACACGCTCAGGCGCAAAGTAGAATTGTTATCTGAAAAATGGACAAACCTGCCGCTTTCGCCACCCTTTAAAAATTGTCATAATAACGGGAATGATAAAAATAAATGCCAGACCCGATGAACCCTTATGGTCTGGTCAGGGAGAGAAGCCATGCCCACCATCGACGCCGATGCCCATGTGCTTGAGACGCCGGACACCTGGTCTTATATGTCAGAAGACGAGCAAGAGTTCCGTCCTCAGATTTTTACCCGGGACCCCAATGATGGGGCGCCGTACCGGGAAAACCAACGCCGTGATTACTGGAAGATCGGCGATCATTTCCAGACCAAAACCAATGTCGGCAGCGATGTCCCGGTTGAAGCCCGGGACATGGTGGATATAAAACGCAGGCTCGATCATATGAATGAGATCGGGGTGGATATTCAGGTGCTCTATCCCACCCTGTTTCTGCGCCCCGTGACCACGGAACACGATGTCGAATTGATGCTGGTCAAAAGCTATAACCGCTGGCTTGCCGATATCTGGAAACAATCTGATAACCGCCTGCGCTGGGTTGCCATGCCGCCCCTGTTATCCATGATTGACCCGGGCAAGGTCCGGGCTGAACTGGAATTTTGCAAAGCCAATGGGGCCGTGGGTATTTTCATGCGGGGCTTTGAATGTGAAATGCTGGCAGGGCACCGATACTTCTTTCCCCTGTATGCAATGGCAGAAGAACTGGGGCTTGCCATCACCTTTCACGCGGGCAACAACAGTTTTGCCAATCACAATTCCTTTTCCCGCGATGCCGGCATGTTGATTTTCAAATTTCCGGTCATGGCGGCATTTCTGGATGTTCTGGTTCGGGGCATTCCGGAACGGTTCCCGAATTTACACTGGGCCTTTATCGAAGCCAGCGCCCAATGGGTGCCCTATATGCTGGGTGAAGCGAAAATGCGCATTGAACGCCAAGGCCGGCGCATGAGCGATCATATATTGGATGACAATCATTTTTTCATCACCACCCAGAAAAGCGATGACCTCAACTGGCTGCTGGAAGAACTGGGCAGTGATAATCTGGTTGTCGGCACCGATTATGGGCACAAGGATTCAGCAACAGAAGTCCAGGCCCTGAAACGCATGAGCGAAGATGGCAATATCCCGCCCGCCATTTTGAAATCCATTCTGGAGACCAACCCAAGCAGGCTTTACGCCCTTCAATAAAAAATTAAAAAAGGAATTTTTCATGAGTGACACTGCAAAAAACAAGCTGGACGGGGTTGATTGGCCAGAACGCGCGCGCGCGCTGGCCCCCATGATTGCGACCGCTTCTGATCAGACCGAAAGCGAAAGACGGGTGCCGCAAGCCGTGATGAAAGCGCTTCATGATCAAGGGCTGTTTCGCATGATGCAGCCAAAAAGCATCGGTGGCGGGGAATCCACCCCCATGGAATTTATGAAAGTTTTGGAAATTGTTGCCGGTGCCGATGCCAGCACCGCATGGTGTCTTGGCCAGGGCCTTGGCTGTTCCACAGCGGCCGGTTTTGTGCCCCATGAAACCGCAAAAGAAATGTTTGAAACGCCGGGCATTCTGGCCTGGGGCCCACCCACGCCGGGGAACAAGGCCGTTTTATGCGATGGCGGCTACAAGGCAACCGGGCGCTGGCGGTTTGCCAGTGGTGCCCCCTATGCCACCTGGTTTGGCGGCCATTCCCCGGTTTTTGAAGCCGATGGTGAAACACCGGTAAAAGATGATGCGGGCAAACAGGTGATGCGCACCATGTTAATGCCAGCCAAAGATGTCACCCTGCACAATGTTTGGGACGTGATTGGCCTGCGCGGCACCGGCAGTGATGATTATGAAGTCAAAGACCTGTTTGTGCCCAACAGCCACACTACGTGGCGCAATTCACAACCAGACCGCGCCGAAGATGGCCCCCTGTACAGCGTGCCCCTGTTGACCATCTATGGTATGGGCTTTGCTGGCATCGCCCTGGGCATTGCGCGCGCCATGCTGGATGAATTCGTCCCCGTCGCCATGGCCAAAACCGGCGCTGGTGCCAGCAGCGTGCTACGAGAAAACGGCGTCATCCAGTCTGGCCTTGGTCAGGCAGAAGCCAAAGTCCGGTCATCGCGTGCATTCTTGATAGAAATAATCGGTGAAACCTGGGACGTGTTTTCAGCAGGCCAGATGCCAAACATGGACCAACGCGCAAGGCTACGACTTTCCATATCCCACACCATCAATCAGGCACGCGAAGCGGTCGATTTTGTCTATCAGTCCATGGGCACCAATGCGATCTTTGAAAACGGCCCGTTTGAACGTCGTTTCCGCGATATGCACACGGTTTCTCAACAAGGACAGGGCCATGTCATCAATTATGAATTCGTCGGCCAAGCCTTCATGGGCATGGACCCGGGCCACAGAGTCTAAGCATGTCTAGAGCTGTCTAGACGATCACGGAACCGGAAGGACGATGGCGCCGGGCTTCAATTGGGTATCAAACGCGCATAACAACGCGGCTGTCCCTGCATAATTGGCCATGATTGAAACCAGGTCGACCAATTTGGCCCGGCCAAAAACGGCCAGCGCACGGGCGTAGGTTTCCGAGCTGACCTTGTGATCGCCAAAAATTTCGCGACCCAGCAGGATCACCACGGCATCAACCTCGCTGAGCCCATCCACGGGTTTGCGGAACTTCACCACATCGATGGCTTCTTGGGACAAGCCCTGTCTCAACCCTTCGGGTTCATGGGCGGCCCATTCAAACTGGCTGTCGGCCTGACGGGCCGTAATCAAAATAGCCAGTTCCCGGCTGGATGTCTCAATGCCTGTTTCATTGCGCAGGTAATAGGTCAATTTTTTGCCATGTTGCGATAATTTTGGGCTGTGAAGCTTAATGCCACCCGGCCCCCACAATCCCGCCAGCGAATCAGTATCGGGACCGGCATAACGATCAAAAATTGCCAAAGCCTCGCCTTCAAGGTCTTCGCGTTTGGGCCAGGGCAATCTGCTGCCCGATTCTTTGTCTATGTCACTGGCGGTCATTTTTCTAAATCCTCCCTTTTTTAAATTACCCCTAGAATAGCGCGGTAATTTCCGTTCTTGAAGCCCATTCGTTACCGTGGCAGTTTGGGAGACACAAAAAAATATTATTAAGGGTGGAAATTCAATGTCACGACTGGACCGATGCTACAATGTTGCCGATTTTCGCAAAGTTGCGCGCAAACGCCTGCCTAAGGGCGTTTTTGAATATTTGGACCGGGGCGCTGAAGACGAAGTTGCCCTTGCCGATAACCGCGAAGCATTCCGCCAATTAAAGCTTAGAACCAAATTCATGGTCGATTTGACCGACCGTGACATGGGGCTTGAGCTTTTGGGTAAACGCAGCGAATTGCCCATGATCATCGCGCCAACAGGCGTCGCGGGGCTGTGCTGGTATCAAGGTGAACTGGCCCTTGCCAAGGCCGCCGCCAAAGCCGGCATTCCATTCACCCTGGCAACCGGGTCCATCACATCCATGGAAACCATCGCCAAAGAAGCCGGCGGGCGGTTGTGGTTTCAGTTGTACATGTGGAAAGAACAAGACCTGTCATACGAAATGATCGCGCGCGCGCGCGATGCGGGCTTTGAAGGATTGGTGGTCACCATTGATGGCGCACTTGGCAATAACCGCGAATACAACCGCCGCAATGGATTTACCATCCCCTTTACCATCACCCCCCGGTTTTTGGCCGATATGACCCTGCATCCTCAATGGCTGGTAGACACGATTTTTCGCTATCTTTTAACCACGGGCATGCCGCGACACGAAAACTATCCTGATAAATACAACCACCGTGTGACGTCTGGGAAAGGCGAATTAAGACCCCAACGCCACCACGCCATGAACTGGAAAGACATTGAGAAATTGCGCGAATTCTGGCCGGGCAAGCTGATCGTCAAGGGTGTTTTGCGTGAAGAAGATGCCCGCTTGGCCGTGGAACATGGGGCCGATGCCGTGGTGGTTTCCAACCATGGTGGGCGCGCACTGGATGCCGCCGCACCAACCATGGACATCCTGCCCGAAGTGGTTGCCGCCGTTGGAAATAAAACGACCGTTATTCTGGATTCCGGCGTGCGCCGTGGCAGCGATATGGTCAAAGCGCTGGGCCTTGGTGCCGATGCGGTTTTGACGGGTCGTGCCACCCTGTATGGCATCTCGACCGGCGGAGAGGCGGGGGCCAGCAAAGTGATTTCCATATTGCGGTCAGAATTTGAAAAGACCATGGCCTATGTCGGCTGCCGACGCGTCGAAGAAGTCACCGACGACATCTTTTCAAAGATAAGCCTGAAGCGATATCAGTAGGAAAATCAATCCGTTACAGAAATTCAGGACTGGGTAATTTCATCCACCCGGTCGGGATGGAAGGACACATAGCCCTTCATAAACCCGGCTTCGGGGTAAGGGTCTTCATAGGCCCAGAGGGCATTTTCTGACAGTTTTCCACCGGCCTTAATCGAGTAATAGCTGCAATGGCCCTTCCAGTGACAATGGCTGTGGGTGTCGGTGCGTTCCAATAAATCCTGACGCACATCTGCCACGGGCACGTAAAGAACCGGGGTGCGATCCGCTTCAAGCAGGAATTTTGCGCCACTGCTTTCAGCAATGGTCTCACCGGAAAACGTCACCACAACGGAATGATCTCCCACATCATATTTCATGTGAAAATCGGGATTTTCTTCCCACTTGTTGCGGTACACCTTTTCCGGTTCACCCGTCATTTGCATTGGCCTTTCCTGATAGACAGAAACCCTATTCCGCTGCTGCCTTGGCTTGCGTTCCCTCAATCAATTTCAGAACCTTGGGCGGCGACATAGGCAGAGACCTGGGCCTGACCCCAATGGCACTGGCCACCGCATTGGCAACCGTTGCCAAGGTTGGCACCACCGGCACTTCGCCAACGCCCCGCAACCCATAGGGATGCTTCGGATTGGGTACTTCGATAATTTGGGTATCAATCATCGGCATATCAGACGCAACTGGAATACGATAATCCAGGAAGCCCGTATTATCCATATGGCCTTCCTTGGTGTAGATGTATTCCTCGTTCAACGCCCAGCCGATGCCCTGAACCGCACCGCCCTGGAACTGGCCTTCAACCTGTTTTGGATTGATGGCTTTGCCCGCATCTTCCACTACGGTATAGCGCAAGATTTTGACCAAACCGGTTTCACGATCCACATCCACATCGCAGAGATGAACCCCGAAGCCCGGCCCCGCACCGGTTGCGTTGATTTCCGCATGGCCCGCAATGGCACCACCCGTTTTGCCCGCATTTTTTGCGATATCAGCAATGGAAAGCGGTTCAAAATCACCGACATTGGTGCTTGCCGGGCGGACATAGCCATCTTCAAAAATGACGCTGTCTTCGGGCACATCCCATGTCACAGCGGCACGCTGGCACAGGACTTTGATGGCATTACGCGCAGCGCGCACAATGGCCATACCAGCCGAAAACGTCACGCGCGATCCAACGGTGGAATGGTTGTAACCCAAGGCCGATGTATCGCCGATGATGGGGCGAACCTTTTCAAAGGGCACGCCCAGTTCTTCGGCTGCCATCATGGCAATTGAGCCCCGCGATCCTGCTACATCAGGATTGCCCAGCATCAGATTGATGGAACCATCGGGGGTGATGTTCAAAGATGCCGTGGTTTCACCGCCTCTGTTAAACCAGAACCCACAACCCACGCCTCTACCCTGACCAGGCGCCAAGGGTGCTTTGTAATGGGGATGTATTTTAGCGGCTTCCAGCGTTTCCACAAAACCGATGGGGCCAAAGGTATCCCCATAAATCGTTGTGTAGCCTTCTACGGCTGCGTTTTTGAGGCGCAGATCAATGGGATCCATGCCCAGTTTTTCAGCCAATTCATCGACCACAGATTCAACACCAAAGACGATGGGCGGCACACAAGGCGCGCGGAATGCGCTTACCTTTGGCCGGTTTGAAACGACTTCAAACCCCCAGGCACGCACATTGGTCAGATCATAGCGCGTGAAAATTGCCTGCGGGGCATTGGTGTAGGCAGAGCCCGTGAAGGGGCCTGTTTGGAAATGCATTTCTGCTTCGGCAGCGGTGAATTTCCCGTCTTTGGTGACACCAATTTTAATTCGGGAATGGGTGCCCGCCACGGGGCCAGTAGCGCGCAGAACTTCGGAACGGGTCAGGGAAATCTTCACCGGCCGGTTCGCCTTGCGCGACAAAACAATCGCCAAAGGTTCACCATAAAGGGTGGTCTTTCCACCAAACCCGCCGCCGAGTTCCGTTGCCGTCACGCGGATGCGCGAAATATCCATCTTGAGCATGGCCGCAAGGCGCGAACGATACACAAAATGCGCCTGGGTACAGGTCCATAATTCAACCTGTCCGTCTTCGGTGTAATTGGCAACACAGGATTGTGGTTCGATATAGCCCTGATGCATGGGTTTGGTATCAAATTCATGCTCGACGATGATATCGGCATCTTCGAAGCCTTTATCCACATCGCCCATGGCCCATTCTGCACGTTCCAGAATGTTGCTCTGTTTATCCTTTGGCCAACCATCGATGCCCTTGGGCCGATTGTTAGGAAACAATATTGGCGCATCATCACTGGCCGCATCCATCACATCGATGACATGGGGCAGGACTTCGTATTCAACCTTGATCAGCTTTAACGCCGCTTTGGCAATTTTTTCACTGGTAGCAGCAACGCCGGCAACCGCATGGCCATCATAAAACACCTTTTCCCGTGCCATGGCGTTGTAGCTGCCATCGAATATGCCACCGGGGGGAAGTTCCGGAAAATCGTCACGGGTACAAACCGCTTTAACGCCCGGGAATTTTTCAGCCTCAGACGTATCGATGGATTTGATGATCGCATGGGCATGAGGGCTTCGCAGAATCTTGCCAACCAACATGCTCGGCAGATTAATATCGCTGCCAAATTTGGCGCGCCCGGTGACCTTATCCACCCCATCGGGTTTGATAGGGGATGTGCCAACGACTTTCAGTTTACGATCTGGGTCAAAGCCTAAATCGCTGAATTCTCCATTATCGCTGCCCAGGCTTGGACCGTGATCTTCATCTTTATCGACTGCCATGATTAACCCTTCCTCATTTCGGCGGCTGCTGCCTGAACCGAACGAATGACCTTGTCATAACCGGTGCACCGGCAGAGATTCCCTGCCAGCCAGAACCGAATTTCAATTTCCGTGGGATCGGGATTGCGTTCCAAAAGCGCTTTGGCCGCGATCAGGATACCCGGCGTACAAATGCCGCATTGCAAACCGTTCAGTTCCAGAAAATTCTGCTGCAACGGGTGCAATTTTTCGCCGTCAGCAAGGCCTTCGATGGTCTCGATGGATTTTCCTTCGGCTTCAACACCCAACACCAGACAGGAACAAACCAGTGTCCCATCCAGAACAACATTGCATGCTCCGCAATCGCCCGACGCACACCCTTCTTTGGTGCCTGTCAGAAACAATTCATCGCGAAGACAATCCAGTAGGGTCTGTTCCGTGTCGCATAGATATTCGTATTCATCACCATTGATGGTGGTGGTTACATGATTTCTTGCCATTAATTCTGCCTCGCTCTGTCTAATGCGACCTGGGCCACGCGCTTTGCCAGCACGCCACTCAGTTTAATTCGAAACTCTTTGGTCCCGCGTTTGTCATCGATGGGCTTGCTCGCTGCACTGGCAGCCGCCGCCAATGCCGCAAGGGCCGCATCATCCACTTTGGTGCCGATCAATGTATTGGCGGCTTCTTCAACCAAAAGGGCCCGCGCAGCAACCGCACCCAGCGCCACACGCGCCGCCGTACAGGTGCCATCATCATCCAAAGTCAGGTTGATCCCGACACCCACAACGGCAATGTCCATTTCCGTGCGTGGCGTGAACCGCTGATAGCAATCCCCTGAATGGGGTGGGCGTTTGGGGAAAAACAAGGATGTGACGAATTCGCCCTTTTCCAGTGCTGTCTTGCCCGGTGCAATGGCCACGTCTTCTGCGGGCAGTTCCCGCTGGCCCGATGGGCCAATGATGCTGGCCACGGCACCTGCAACCATCACCGCAGGCACACTGTCTGCACCGGGGGACGCATTACAAAGATTGCCGCCCAAGGTGGCCCGGCCCTTAACCTGGATTGAACCGATCAGCTTTGCGCCTTCGATGACACCCGGCCATGTTGTGCAAAAGGCTTCCACGTCCATCAATGCCATGATGGGAACCGCAGCACCAACACGCCAGCCGCCGTTTTCTTCGGCTATCTGGGTCAGTTCGGGAATTTTTTTAAGATCGACCAGAAGGTCGGGCTCTATCATATCGGCATGCAATTGCACCAAAACATCGGTGCCCCCTGCCATGATCTTGGTTACCCCATCAGCCCCTGCCAGCAGCGCGACTGCTGCATCCAGGGTTTCCGGCGTTTCATAACGCAAATCATTCATCGTTTTATGCTCTCCCTCTTGCCCGTTGCTTCAGGCATTGCCTGCAGATCATGGTGCAGTTTGCAGATAAAAGCGATTCACTTTCAACCACAACACCCACCTTTTCCGGGAAAATACAGGGAATTTTGGATAGATAACAGGAAATTCGACGCCTTTCCCACACCTTGCACGATATGCGTGTGCTAGCGGTCTTTCACACCCACCTGAAAGCCAAACCAGCGGGCAATCAGGGCAAGGCCTGCGGTCATGGCAACGATGAACAGGCTGATGATTCCAGCGACTTCTCTGGCCCCGCCCGTGGACGTGGTCATATATTCCAGCGCCAAAAGCGACAAGGTCACGGTATCCCGGCTGGCCAGCAAGATAACGCTGCCGGTTGAGCCGGCGGCAATGACAAAATTCAAAATCCCCATCAAAACCATCGTCGGCGCAATCAAGGGCAGCCAGATTCTGAAATAGGTATAAAACCACCCTGCCCCGGCCACACGGGCCGCCTCTTCCATATCATCGCCCATTTGTAAAAAGATGCTCTTGAACATCTGGATACTGGTCAGTTTTCCCTGAAGGATGACGACAATGATCAATATCCAGATGGTGCCATAAAGCCAGCTGAGCCCTGCTGTTCCGGTAATGACCCAAAGCAGCCCAAGGCCTGACAAAATGCCCGGAATCCCGGCACTGGCCCAAAAAATGGTGTCGAGCAAGGCTTTGCCCGGCCAACGCCGCCGCACCAAAATATAGGCCACCATGGAAAACAGAAGGGGCGAGATGATCGCCGTCGCCATGGAAAGCGTGATCGTGGTCTGGAAGGCGCGGAAGAAAATCGGGTCCGTCAGCACCGTTTGCCAATGGCTTAACGTATAGGTGGGGGTGGCCTGAAAGAACCCGGCCCGCGTCATGAAACTGCCGCCCAAAAGCGTCAGCACAGGAACAATGGTCAGCAGCGCCACCATGAAGCAAATCAGCCAGAAAGCGGGTTTCTGGGCAGCGCCCATATGCACCAGCCCGGGTTTGTAATCCCCGCTGATGGTGGTGTATTGGCGCCGCGACATCAACCAGCGCTGCACTGGAATGATCATCAAAATAATCAAAAGCGTCAAACTGGCTAGCGCCGTCGCTTCGCCATATGCCGGGGGTTCCACTTCGCGGATGTAATCAAACAGTTGGGTGGAATAGACAAAAAACCGGATGGGGGTGCCCAGAATCTGTTCAATCTCGAACGTGTTAAACATGCGGACAAGGTTCAGCATGAAGACAACCACCATGGCAGGGATCATCACGGGAAGGGTGATGCGGATCATTGTTCGGATGCGCCCGGCACCACTGACCCGTCCGGCTTCTTCCAGGGTCGCGTTCATATTGCGGAACGCCGGCGTTAACAGCATGACCTTTTGAGAAAGCGCATTGCCCATCAAATGGGCAAAGACAATGCCTTCGACGCTGTAGATATCGAACATTGGCCCCTTCAGGGAAAACAGGTTCTTTGCCCAAACATTGATAAACCCAAAATATGGGTCCAGCAAAAGGGACCAGCCAATGGTCGTGGTGAGGGCGGGCAACATAAAGGACACCCAGAACATGAATTCAAGGCTACGGGAAAATGGAATGGGGGTGCGTGCCAGAACCCAGGCAATAATCACGGCCAACGGAAAACTGATGGACGTGTAACAGACAAAAACCAGAACCGTATTGTAAAGGCTTTCTAAAACATCCGGCTCTTTGAAGGCCGCGATCCAATTGGCAAAACTGAATTCATAGGTGCCAACGATATGACCCGCGACATTAAAGCTCTGAATAAAAATCAGGATGACGGGATAGATAATGTAGAAACTGAAAAACAGGATCAAAAGAGACATGATGAAATGCCCCATCCCGATGGGGGGTTTTTTCACCATGTTTGGATCAGACGACTTCGAATCGGTCACGTTCAGGGCTTTTCTAATTCAACGTACAAAAACTAACCCGGGACCTGTGCGCGATTGTCATCAGCAGGCCCCGGGTATCAATGTTTGTTGCGTCTTGTTATTTTTTTCTTTTCTTCCGGCCTTTTTTCATAATCTTGCGAAGCTTTTTCAACAGCTTCCTTTGATTATTGATAAATTTAGGATCGGAAAAGGCGACGTAGTATTTACGGTCTGGCCTGATCCAGTACTGTTTTGCAATCAGGTTCTTGTCCACATCCACGCGCATGGAATCCGATGTTTCACCCGTCTTGATAAAGATCGACTGACCTTCCTTGCTCAGCGCCCAGTTAATGAACAATTGAGCAGCCTTTGGATTGGCAGGTTTACTGACCGACATTATATTGGCAGCAGATGCGGAAAGAATTTCGCCCTCTTTCATAATCTGTGGCAGATAAGGTTTCACGGGGAACCCTTCGCGGGCCAATTTCACCGACGGGTTATTGATGCCGAACATGCCAATGGCATACCGGCCAAGGGCCAACCATTCAGCACCTTGGCGCGAATCCCGGGTGATGGTCACATCCATTTCTGTGGCAAATTTCGTGAACCATTTTTCACCAATTTGCGGGTTCAGCAACATCGGCACGCTGCTCGCACCGGAACCGCGACGCGCCGGTGAACGGGCAACAATTTTGCCCTTCCATTTGGGCTTCAACAAATCCCAATAAGACTGGATTTCATCCACCTTCACCATGTTGGTGTTAATGGCGATCACGTATGCGGGCGATGCGCCCCAGGTAAAAATATAACGGCCCTTTGGGTCGGTATAATGGTGTTTGCCCTGATACCAGCGCTTTGGATTTTTAACTTCTGGATCGATCAAAAGTTTATCCAACGGCTGAATCATCTTGTTGGGCAACAGGATGGATAGGCCGCTGTTGGCCCCCCCGATCCAGACATCGGCAGTGTATTTGCCAGATTTTCGCTCGGCCAGAATACGGGCGGCATGCCTGCGGCTGCTGCCGGTTTGGGCATTGACCTTGATGCCATATTTTTTGGTAAATTCAGGCATGATTTTGCGCAATTTACGCGGCATCTGGCCACCAAGGATCAGTTCCACCTTGCCTTCGCGTTTGGCGGCACGAACCAGCGCCTTCCATTCTGAACTTTGTGCAACCTGGGTATCTCTGACAGTTACGTCAGCCCCATAAACAACGGATGGCACGGCAACCAACGCCGCCAAAGCTGCCGGGGCCGCACTGATAAGAATTTTTTTAAACATCTTTTTTGCTCCCTTTTTCATTTCAATCAAAACAAGATTATTAGGCTTCCTGCTCACTTTCTGAAACATCGGTTGACCAAATGCTGTGCCCATCGGGGCGCAGGGACAACCAAATTTTATCCTTTTCTTCCAACGGCTCGTGCCGTTCACCGTATAAAATAATGGTTCGCTGATCATCAACGGCAATTTGGTATTCAAACCGCTCACCTATAAACAACGCCGCCAGCACGGTTCCACCAATGCTGTTCGGTGGGACAACATCACCGGTATTGCGCGACAAGCTCACGTCTTCCGGACGCACCCCGACAAAGACGGATTTCCCATGGTCTTTGCCATTGGCGGACTGGGTGCCATCTGTGTGACAGGTCGGCCCAGTAACAACACAGTTTGGCCCGCCATCAATGCCGACCGTTATCTGTCCCTCACCCGTTTCAGAGCGCACCGTGCCCCTGAACAAAAGGGTTCTGCCCACAAAATCGCGTACAAACTCATTGATGGGGGCTTCGTACAGCGTTCTGGGTGCCCCTTGTTGCTGCACCACCCCAAACTTCATCAGGGCAATATGGTCAGAAAGGCTGAGGGCTTCGATCTGGTCATGGGTCACGAAAAGAACGGCAATGTTGAGGCGTTGCTGCAATTGGCGAACCTCCAGGCGCATCTGTTCGCGCAATTTTGCATCAAGGTTTGAAAAGGGTTCATCCAGCAAAAGAATGCGGGGTTCTGTCACCAATGCCCGGGCCAGCGCCACGCGCTGTTGTTGACCACCAGACAACAATGGCCCCGGGCGATCTTCCATGCCGCCCATGCCCACAAGTTCCAATATCTTGGAAACCCGGGGACCAATTTCGGCCGCTGGAAATTTCTGTGCCTTTAGAGGAAACCCGACGTTTTCACCCACCGTCATATGGGGCCAGATGGCATAAGACTGGAACACCATGCCAAGATTGCGTTTATCGGGCGGCAGTGAAAAATTTTGATCCGTCAAGACCACAGCCTTGCCGCCAAAATAGATGGACCCTTCATCGGGTTCTTCCAAACCGGCAACCATGCGAAGCGTTGTGCTTTTGCCGCACCCGCTCGGCCCTAAAAGGGTAAACATCTCTCCATCGGCGATTTCAAGGGAAAGCCCATCGACAGCTTTCTCCGAATTCCCGGGATAGGTTTTCGATAAATTAACGAGCCGGATTGCTGGCTCTGACCGGGATGGATTGTCCGCCACACTCACCTTTTATGTCCTCACCTGTTTTAATCGTTTCGGCATTTTAGAGACCCCGCAAAGCCCCCATGCACTTAAATGAAGCCTAACGGCTCACTCCCTTGCTTCCAAGGTAAATAATGAAAAAGGGTGGGCCCGATCAGGCCCACCCCCATAAATTTCCTATAATCCGGCCTTGTTCCCGGTTGCCCGGCACAGCCTTATTGATGTTTTTTAATACTGATAGCGTGAAAAATCGTATCCCTCTTTGGCAACAATCTCCAACAAGAAGGGTTGGCCTTTTTCGGTGGTATCAATGGCAGTTTTTATCGCCGATTGAATGTCATTTGGGCTATCGACCCGCCGGGATGCAACGTTCAGGCCTTCTGCCACCTTGGAATAATTCCCACCAACATTCAGGGCATCATATTTGGCCGTGGACGTTTCCATGACACCGCGTTCGCACGCCATGACCGAGTTGTTAAACACCACCGTCAAAATGCCAATGCCATTGCGCGATGCGGTTTCAATATCCATCCCCGTCATGCCAAAGGAACAATCGCCCATCACATTAATGCAGAGTTTGTCCGGGTTGGCCAATTTCGCACCAAGGATCAGGCCAAGGCCATACCCCAACTGGGTGGATTTACCCCAACCCATGTAAGAGCCCGCCTGGGTGGTTTCCCAAAATGGTAAAAGCTGTTCGCGGGGGCTGCCTGATTCATGGGTGATGATCACATTGTCCCGATCAACAGCACGCATCAATTCACTGATCACCCGATACTGGTTGATGGGCACTTCATCGGATGAAAGATGGTCTGCCCATTCGGCCAGCCATTCTTTTTTGATGGCGGCGATTTCGTCTTTTAAGCCGGAAAGCGCACTACCGTCATCGGCCTTTTTCTGACGCGCAATTTCTTCGATCAACGCATCAACCACCAATTCCGCATCCCCCATCAAACCAAGATCGGTGGGCATGTCTTTGTTGATGTCACTAAAATCATTGGTCGAATGGATCAACGTCTTGCCATCGGGCAAAGGCGGCCCAAAGGATGTCCGGGTCAAGCTGGAACCAACCGCCATCACCAGATCGGCGCGTTTCATGAATTCCGCATACATTTTCGAGCGCGACCGCGTGGACCCACCAAGAGAAAGAGGGTGGTTATCGGGAACCGCACTTTTGCCGGGATTGGTGCACGCCACGGGGGCTGCGATCAATTCGGCCAGCGCCAATAATTTAGCACCGGCACCGGCATAAATAACGCCTTGTCCCGCCCAGAGGATCGGATTTTTGGCAGCCAACAGCATGGTTGCCGCCGTCTTTACCGATTCCGGGTCCGGGGCCGATCGCATCATTGGCACCGGGGTGTAATTAATGTCGCCATTATATTCCGCATCAAACACATCGGTCGGAATTTCCACCATGACGGGGCCACCCTTGCCCGAACGCATGGCCTGAAAGGCGCGGCGCATCAGGTCTGGCAATTCGCCAACGGTGTGGGCCATGGCCGAATATTTGGTGACCGGGCGAAACACTTCGGCGGCACGAAAGGTTGGATTCACACTTTGGCGCGGACCCGGAAAACCGGCAGGGATAACCAATAAGGGCACATTTTCCGAATAGGCCTGAGCCACACCGGCGAAGGCATTTTCGATGCCCGGCCCATGCTGGGCGGCAAACACGCCGTTCTGGCGACCACGGCGCATGCGCGAAAATCCATCTGCCATGCCAACCCCAACCCGTTCCTGACGGCACAACACCGGGCGGATATCAATGGCCGCACAGGATTCGATCAAAGGGTTGCGAGGATAACAGGCAAGAAATTCCGTGCCTTCGCGCTTAAGAATTTCGGCAACAACGTCAGCACCGTTCATAATGGTCTCTTTCTGATTAATGTAAGTTTTTTAACGGGCGCAATCAGGCGTCGGCCCGAACACGGTCTTCTAATTGATTGATGAAGGGTTCTTCTTTGGGGGCTTCATATCGTGTTGACCGCACCCGAAAGCTTTTAGGATCAGTGCCCGGCAAGGGCTTACCCGCTTCCATGTCCTTCAGGGTTTCCAGCAGCAAATGGCGAATTTTGGCAATGGCCGCATCACCGGGCAACAGATGCTCCATGGTCCGGTCTTCGATCGGCCCCATGGATTCCTGAACGGCACAATCCTGAATGCCCAGCCCTCGCATACCTGAATAGGAGCCGCCACTGGCTTGGAGCTCGCGGTTGATCATGTAATCGTTTTCTTTGTTCATGGTGGCATGATCGGTGCCCGGGGTATTTTCCGTATGAATGCCCTTCCATGCCTTGGACCGGGCGACATCTTCGGGCACGAAATCACGGTCTGGATTGAAATCGATGCTGTAGAGCATGGTGTGTTCATCATCGATGGGCATCCACATATGGGCGGCATGGGGCACCGATGAGATAATTTTATGGAACGGCATCAACATCACATTGATGTTCCATAAATAATCATCGCCGCCCATGTCACGGCCGGTGCCAACGACAAACCCAAAATCCATGGGCACAACTTCGTAAACCGATGGCACGATGCGGCGGCTGGGCTCGGCAGAGCCGCCATGGAGGAAGGTGAGATGCGGCGCATCAAAGCCGCCTTCCAGGCCCTGCAACCAATTGCATTCCTGAATATGGCGGGTGGGAAATTTTTGGGCAGGCCGCAGCTTTGCCCATTCCAGATCGGGAAATTCCGGCATATGTTCCGGCGGCCCCATATAGGCCCAGACCATGTCGCCGCGCTCAATACACGGATATGATTTGATTTTCAGCTGTTTCTTGACCGCATCGGTCTGGCCATCGGTGCTACCCGGTGGCAGGCAGGGCACGTCCGTGCAATCGCCATGAATGTCAAATTTGATGCCGTGATAGATACAGCGCAGCCCGCAATCTTCATTGCGGCCATAAAACATCGATGCGGTGCGATGGGGGCACTTTTCATCCAAAAGCCCGACATTGCCTTCGGTGTCGCGGAAAACCACCAGATCTTCTGAGAGCAGTCGCGCCCGCACGGGCGCAGATCCCGGCTCTTTAATCTGGTCGGAAAACACCACCGGCACCCAATAGCGCCGGATCAAGTTGCCCATGGGCGTGCCCGGGCCAACGCGGGTCAACAATTCGTTTTCTTCTGCTGAAAGCATAAACCTTCTCCCTTAACCGATCCCCTGATCGCCAGCCCCTTATGGGGCCTTGTTCATTGGCCCGGGTTATATCCCAAGGCATCCGGGCAATTCTAAATGATCTGGCGGGCCGGGCCAAACGATAATCCTGCCATATGCAACGGGGCCTTTTATATGCTGCCCTCACCGGAATCTGGCTATAGTCCCTGCAAGCGGCGCTTAAAATAAGAATGAATGACAACATTGCGCCCCAAAATGGCAGGGTTTAAGCCCTGCCTTGAACAGGGAGAAATAAAATGCTTCGCCATATCGTTGCCATTGCGGTTTTTGCCGCCAGTATTTCTGCGTTTGTATCCACGCCCACAAATGCCGCAGACAAGATGACCCTGCGCACCGTCACCGACGGGGTTTACATGATGGAAAATGGCCGTGGCTCGTCCAATTCAACCTTCGTTGTCACCAAAGAAGGCGTTCTGGTTCTGGATTTTGATATCCGCACCGCCGATCAGGTTCTGGCCGCCATCCGCAAGAAAACAGACAAGCCGGTGCGCTATTTAGTGTCATCGCATTCCGCCGGCGACCATTCCACCGGGGCCATGCATTTTCAGGCCGACAAACCCATCTACATTGCCCATAAAAATCAGGTCCGCGACCTGTTCATGCAGGAAGGCAAAGAATTTGCACGCCGCACCGAAGAACGCCAATCTTATAAAGGCAAAAAACTTGTTCGCCCGACATTGGGTTTTGAAAAATCCCTCACCCTCTATATGGGCGGGCTTACCTTTCAAATTCGCCATGAAGGCCACGGCCATTCCACCGGCGACACCACCATCTATATTCCACAAAAGCGCGTCTTTCTTGCGGGCGATATTTTAGATACGGAAATTCATCCCGGCCAAGGCAGTTCGGGCGAAAGCTCCTATTCAAAGGTCAGTGGCTGGATCAAGATTATTGACAACATCACCGCCCGCAACCTGCCCGTTGATACCTTTGTCCCGGGCCATGGTCCGGTTCATGTCAACCGGGGCATTGCGGACCTTCAGGAACAAAAGCGCTATTTCGTCGTCATGCGCAACGAAGTGGCAAAACGGATCAAACAGGGTAAATCCCCCAGCCAGATTTACCGCGAGCTCAAGAAAAACATGCCCAAAGAATTCGCCCACTACCGCCGCAGCTCACGGCTGCGCAACTTCATCAAACGGTTCTGGCACCAACTTCATGATCGCGGCCTTTAGGCCGAATGCTCGGACAGCAAGGTTGCTGCGACTTCGATCGCTTTGAGGCGGGTTGGGACGATGTGTTCTGGGGGTAAGTTTTCCAAAACGCCTAGAGATTCAAGGGTTTTTTCGGCTGAACCTGATAGCCCGGCAACAAGGCAGCCTACGTGTTCATGGGCGGCGGTCACCAACAAGGATTCAATGGCCAAGGCCGCACTGGTATCCACATGGGCGGCATGGGTGAAATCATAAATGATCACTTTGTGGCCTGCCCCGGCAATACCAACCCGCTGTGCCAGTTCACGGGCCGATGCGTAGGAAAACTGGCCCCGCAAGGTCACCAGACCAACCTGGCCTTCCAGTTTTTCAAATTCTGCCCGTTCCACGTCATCTAACCCGATGTCTTTTTCGCTCAGCGCAATCGCCGTCACGCCTTTTAATTCTTCGGTTTCCATCCAGCGCGCAGTGACAAAGCCTGCCAGAATTAACCCCGTTGCAACTGCCGTGATCAAATCCACAAAGACGGTTAAGCCAAAGGTGACAAACATCACCAGAATTTTATCCCGGGGCGCGCGATGGCCGCGTTTCAAATGCGCCCAATCAATGATGTCCCAACCGACCTTAAGCAGAATGCCCGCCAGAACCGCATGGGGTATTTTCTCAGCCAGCGGGGCCAAGCCCATCACCAGTGCCAAAAGAATAAGGGCATGAATGGCGCCCGATAATTTGGTCGTGCCCCCGGCCCGCACATTGACCACGGTACGCATGGTCGCCCCGGCTCCGGGCAGGCCACCGATCAGGCCTGAAACCATATTGCCGATGCCCTGGCCAATCAGTTCCTTGTTGGAATTATGCCGGGTGCGGGTAATGGAATCGGCGACCAAAGACGTCAACAAACTGTCGATGGAACCCAGTAAGGCAAGGATCAACGCGGGCTGGATCAGGGTCATAAATTTATCGATGGGTATAAAATCGAGCTGGATATCGGGCAATCCCATGGGAACCATCCCGATCACCGGAGCCGCACCAAACCAGAAAACCCCCAGAACCGTGCCGATGATTAGCGCCGCCAAGGGCGGGGGAAGCATGGCACGCAATGGCTTTGGCCAGAAAATCATGATGCCAAGGGATATGCCGCCAAGCATTAGCGCATCCCGGTTAAATGCAGACATTACGTCTGGAATGGCATTGATGGCACCAATGGTGCCCCCGGGTGCGGCGGGCAGGCCAAAAAATGGCAGGATCTGGATCATGATGATGATCACCCCGATCCCTGACATGAAGCCTGACACCACCGAATAGGGCGTATAGGAAACGAACCGGCCAATGCGCAAGGCACCAAACATGATCTGGATGATGCCGCTTAAGAAAACGATCATCAACGCTTCGGACAGGGCATTGGCATGTTCGGCAACAATAACCGCCATCACCACCGTCATGGGGCCCGTTGGCCCTGAAATCTGGGACGAGGTGCCACCAAAGACCGCGGCGAAAAAACCAACGGCAATGGCACCATATAGGCCAGCAATGGGCCCCAACCCAGAGGCCACACCAAAGGCCAGCGCCAAAGGCAAGGCCACCACAGCCGCCGTAACACCCCCGAAAATATCGCCGCGTATGGTCTTTAGATCAAACAATAGAGGCCCCTTTAACCAGCACAAGATTGAGGGGTAAAAAACCCTGAACGACGCGACAAGTCAATTGTGTTGGACACCCCATAAGATTATTCGCCCGCCTCCATAACAGAACCATCCCTAATTGCAGCCCAGATGCGATAGGGCGTTGCTGGCATGGTGATGTCGGTGACCCCATGGAAAGACAGGGCATCCAGCACCGCATTGATCACGGCGGCTGGCGCACCGGTGGTGCCGCCTTCGCCCGCACCCTTGACCCCCATCGAATTGGTGGGGCTGGGGGAATTATTGGCGATGGGTTTCAGGGATGGCAGATCATTTGCCCGGGGCATGGCGTAATCGAGATATGACCCCGATAACATTTGCCCGGTTTTAGGATCGACAACGCTGCATTCCATCAGCCCCTGACCAATGCCCTGAGCAATAGCGCCTTGGGATTGACCATCAACAATGGGTGGGTTGATGGCCACCCCCACATCATCAACGGCTGTAAACGCCACCACGATCAGGGCCCCGGTTTCCGGGTCGATCTCAACTTCACAAACATGACAGCCATTGGGAAAGGTCACCGCATCGGCGTGGGAACGATATTCGGCAAAAAACCGAGACTGTTTTGCAATGTCGGCCAGCCCGATCTCTCGATCTCCGATCAAATAGCGCCCATGATCATAAATCACGTCTTCTTTGTTGGCCTGCAACAATAGCGCGGCGGCTTCGCGGCCCTGATCAATCAAACGACCACATGCCACCACCAGCGCTTCGCCGGCACGCACCATGGAACGCGATGCATTGGTGCCAACCCCATCGGCGATCACATCTGTGTCCGATGCGGCCACCACCACCTGGTCAACCCCGATGCCCAAATGATCGGCGGCAATTTGGGACAGGGATGTTTGATGGCCCTGGCCCTGATCGACGCAACCGGCACGAACTTCTGCCATGCCCGTTTCATCGATCTCAATGGCGGCATATTCCCCCGCCCCGCCACCGGCACCTTCTATGTAATTGCAAATCCCGATGCCACGCAGCAGGCCCGCGCGCGCAGATGTTTCACGGCGATCTGGAAAGCCATCCCAATTAGCCGCCTCCATGGCCTTTTCCATGTTGGATACATAATTGCCGCTGTCATAAACCGCCCCCATGGGGGTTTCATATGGCATCAGATGGGATCGGATTAAATTTTTACGGCGCAATTCAATGCGGTCAAATCCGGTTTCTTTTGCCGCCCGATCAACCAGACGCTCCATCACAAAAATAGCTTCCATCCGACCAACGCCCCGATAGGAACTGACCGGGACGGTGTTTGTGAACACGCCCTTCAAAGCCATATAAACCGCCGGGGTCCGATACGTCCCGGGCAACATTCGCGCAAGGTTTCGCATCACCGAATACGGCCCATTGCCGGTGTGGCGCGCCCCCATATTGCTGTGTCCGGTGACACGCAATGCCAAAAATTTGCCCATGCCATCTTGGCCCAGCTCACCACGGAGAAAATTATCGCGGCCTTGCGTTGTGGTGACGAAATCTTCGGCCCGGGTGGCCGTCCATTTAATGGGGCGGGCAATTTCGCGCGCGGCCCACGCCAGAGCCAGATATTCAGGATAGATAACGCTGCGTGCCCCGAAGGCACCGCCAACATCCAGCGACACCACCCGCACCCGATCCGCGCCCACCCCAAGGGCCTCTGCCAATTTATCGCGCAATCCATGGATGCCCTGACAGCCAACGTAAAGCTCAAACCGGCCCGATTGGCCATCATAATCGGCCATGGCTGCGCGGGGTTCCAGAAAACTGGGCACCACACGGGGGATTTCAACATCCAAAATGGTGACGTGATCGCTGGCATCAAGGGCCCGGGATACGGCGTCCCCATCCCCTGAGCCCCAGTTATAACAGGTGTTCAATTTTGCCTCTGGCCACAATTGCGGCTGATCTGGTCGGTCGGCCTGATTGGCAATCGTGACCGGGATCAAGCTTTGATAATCAACGAAAATCGCCTCTGCCGCAGCGGTTGCCCCTTCAGGGCAGGTAGCAATCACCATGGCCACGGGTTCCCCCACATAACGGGCCCGGCCATTGGCCAACACATAATAGGGCGGATCAGCCATGGGAGAGCCATCAAGGCTGGGATACCCATCACCGCGCCCTGCAATGCCGGTGGAAATTTCAGCGCAGCCCTTCGATGCCATATCCTGAAAATCATATACCCCCAGGACGCCGGGCATTTTCAGGGCGGTTGTCTTGTTAATAGACAAAATGTCTGCATGGGCATGGGGGGAGCGAACAAATGCCCCATAGGCCTGATTGGGGCGGTTTATATCGTCGGTAAAGCAGCCGGCCCCCGTCAAAAGGCGTGGGTCTTCTTTGCGGCGAATGGATGCGCCTATCACCATATTCTCTCCAAATTGCACGCATCAAGTATGATCACGTTCCCCATAAAAAGAAAGGCCCGGCAATAGCCGGGCCCATCGAATTCAAGTTTGGTCTGTCCCTATTTGCAGGCGATTTTCTTTGCCCGGGAATTGGGGCCAAGATGGGTGATTTTGCACATCATGCCCGCCTTGATTTTTGACCTTTTGGATTTCTTTCCACCAATGCTCACCTTGGTCCGGCTTTTGCTGACCTTGATGGTGATGGATTTTCCCTTTTTCATGAACAGAACCCTGCGACCCTTGCGCTTGGTCCCTGTCACTTTGACAGTTTCGGTGAAACTGGGATTAAGCCTATTCAGCATCGCTTCGGTCTTCTTGACCGTAACGGGATCGGTTGCCGCCAAAGCCAACACCCTTTTTTCCTGCTCTTCGCCCGTCAAAGGTGAAACTTTCAGGCCTTGTTTCTTGGCCGCTGCGATAAATTTCGCATCCCCCATGGTGGCATCAAACGCACGACGCAGGGTATTCAGCCGGGTGCTGGAAATGCCCGGCGGGGCAACCGTTGGGCGACCGATTTCAATATTTGAAGAATAGAAGCTGAGGATTTTGCGCTGTTCATCGGTTTTGACATGTTCGAAAACCGACGGAATATTAGTGCCCGCAATTGGATTGGGCTCCAGATTAAACAAAACCCGCACCCTTCCGGATTTCAACCAATCTGGATGGCCCGCCTTGAACGCACCATAACTTTGGCAAATGCCTTCCACTTCGCCCCGCTCCATGGCAAGGCTGACATCGGTGGCGCTTTTATAGCCCTCAATCAGTTTGAATTTCATGCCAAGCAAAGTGCGCAACACATTGGGTGTGGTCGAAACTGCGGTCCCGGCCCCGGCACCACCCATCAAGGCCTGATGGGTAAACAGGTCCGCACCCTTTTTAATCTTTGATTCCTTCATGACAATGCAGACCCTGTTGGACAGTTCCGGGCTGCCGATCCAGCGAAATTTGACCGGATCAAATTTAACTGCGGGATGATTCAAAAGTGCGCGCGTTGGCATGTTGCGGCTGATGGTGCCGATCACAGAACCATCTTTGGCCGCAATGTTAAAAAGATAATTGGACGCCTTGATATGGCCGGCACCGGGCATGTTTTTCGCAATGAAATTTGGTTTTCCCGGAATAAACCGGCCCATGTTGCGCCCGATCAAACGGGCCCATGCATCATAATTGCCCCCGGGCGAACTACCGATAATAAAGGTGATCGTTTTGTCTTTATAGAAATCTGCGTCACTGGCGGCCGATGCCGGGTTGGTCGACATGACGCCCGAAGCCAAGGCAATGGTAATAACTGAACAAAATAATTTATTCATGATTACGCCTCCCTATTTAGATCATCAGGGTTTTTCCCTGTTTTAAACCAAGCTGTAATTGGCGATTATTAATGAAGAGCCTATCATCATGGTAGTTTCGTCGCAATGAACCCGGCAGACGGGCACAACGCATGGGTATCAACAGGGGAAATTCAATGGCTGAACGCACAACAATCAATGCCATGGCTGGGGCCATCGCTGCGTTTGATCCAAACAGTCTTTCGCCGGCGCTCATTGAACAGGCAAAACTTCTTTTGCTCGACACCCTAGGATGCGCGATTGCCGGGCGCAATGAACCAACATCCCTTGAGGTTCAGAAATCCGCCCTCAGCCTTGGTGGGGCGGAACAGGCATCGTTGATTGGAAGCGGCACAAAAACATCTTTCCTGAATGCCATCTTAATCAACGGCGTGATCATGCGCGTGCTGGACCTGAACGATTACACCATTGCCCAGGAAAAGGGCGAACCCGCCATGGGCGGACATCCATCGGACAACATTCCCGTGGCACTGGCCGCAGGGGAATGGCAGGGAAAATCGGGGTATGACGTTCTGGCCACCATTGTGCTGGGCTATGAGCTGTATAACCGTTTTAAAAAAGTCATCACCCGGGCCGATCAATTTGATGGCACCAGCATATCGGGCATTGTTGCCGCCGCCATGACGGGGCACATAATGGGACAAGGCGCTGAGCCCCTATCCCATGCGCTGGCCTTTGGGGCGGCGCGCTGCATGGCCCCGCCCTTGATGCGCCGGGGCCAGATTTCTTCTGCCAAATCCCTGTCCAATGCGCTGACCGCGCAATCGGGGGCATTGTCTGCATTGCTGGCAAGCAATGGCGCAACGGGGCCGGTGGCCGTCCTTGATGAGGTTCAAGGCATTCGGCGGATGTTTGTGGATGATGCGGATATGGCATCTTTATCCGCACCCCTTACCAATCCGGGTGCCATCCTTGAAACCCACGTCAAAGCCTTCCCCTCCGTTGCCACCAGTCAGGCAGCCATCGGTGCCGCCATTCAGCTGCATGGGGATGGCCTTAACACAGCCAACATCGACACCATTGAAATGATTATGGCAGACACATCGTATATGCGCGGCCACCAAACGGACCCCGGGCGATCAAACCCAAAATCCCGCCACGCAGCCGATCATTGTTTCCCGTTTCTGGTGGCAGCGGCCCTGAGTGATGGCGAATTAACGCCCCGATCTTTTGACAACCAACGCTGGGAAACACTGGAAATAAAATCCCTGATGTCGAAAATCACCATGGGTGTGGATGGAACATTAAACACGCTGGCCCCTGACAGTTATCCCTGTCGCTTGACCGTCACCACAAAGGACGGCGCACAATTTGAAGCCCAGGTTCTTTATCCCCCGGGATTCTCCAAAGGCCACATCAATGCCCCCGACGTCATTGCCAAATTTGCCGCCGTCACCAAACCCACATCCAGCGAAACCTTGTGCGCTGAAATTCAAGACACGGTCATGGCATTGGATCGCGCACCGTCTCTCGATGTTTTGATGGCGAGCCTAGCGCAGGTCGGGGATGGCTAAATTCCCCTAGGCCCCCGACAGACTTCCTGTATGATTTATTCAAATAATAAAAATCTGGGGGGCATGTTTTGGGCAAGGATGAGATCTGTGACGTCATTATCATTGGCGGGGGCAGTACCGCGTTTGAAGCGGCTGTCTCGGCCCGGCAATCGGGTGCCGAACATGTGGTCATGCTTGAAAAAGCCCCCGAAGATGAATTTGGTGGCAATGCACGGTTTTCTCATACTGGATTTCGGTTTTGTCATCAGGGCCGCGATGAAATCAGGGATTTTATTCCCCAAATTGACCCCGATCTTTATGACCATATGGAGATCAAGCCCTACACAGAAGAAGAATTTATGGCAGACCTCAACCGCGTTACCCAGGGGTTGATCGACGAAGATCTTGCAAAAGTTTTGGCGGGGAAATCCAATGAGGCTGCCCATTGGGCCCTTGAAACCGGCATCAAATGGATTCCTGAAAAATACGCAACCGTCAATGGACGCCACCATTTTGAACCGGGCCGTGTGATCCAAACCCTGGGTGGGGGCAAGGGCCAATTGGATCAATGGCGCGATATTGCAACGCACTTAGGCATTGATATCCGGTTTGTTTCTCCGGTAACCGCAATCCATGGCAATGCCAGACGCATTGACGGGGTCAGCGTGTCTGCACCGGATCGCGATTATGAATTATCGGCACAGGCCGTCATTGCCTGCGCCGGGGGCTTTCAGGCCAACCCTGAAATGCGCGCACGGTATCTTGGCGATAATGCAGACCTGCTCAAGGTCAGGGGCTCCAAACACGATACCGGCGAAGTCCTCAACATGATCATGGCGATGGGTGCCAAAGTGACCGGCCATTGGCAGGGTGCGCACCAAACGCCCATTGATGCCGGTGCCCCCAAATTTGAAACGCCCGTGCGTGAAGACGGGCGCGGCAACACCATGAACCGGTATGATTATTGCCATGGCATTACGGTCAACACCCTGGGCCAGCGGTTTTTTGACGAAGGGGAAAGTTTTCATTCCTACACCTATGCCAAAACTGGCCGCGCCGTGCGCGGGCAACCGGGCAATCTTGCGTATCAAATTTATGACCAAAAAGGCATTGCCATGTTCCGCCACGGTGCAAGTTTTCCGGGCACCTACGAAGAAACCAATACCATTGCGGAACTGGCCACCAAGACAGGGCTTAACCCTGAAATTTTAGCGGATACGGTTGATGCCTATAACGACGCGGTGGCCGATGATGTCCCGTTCGATCCATCCAAACTGGATGGAAAATCTGCATTGGGCATCACGCCTGTTAAATCAAATTGGGCACAGAAAATAGACGCACCCCCTTACCGCATCTATCCGGTATCGGGCGGCATCACCTTCACCTTTGGCGGCCTTGCCATCAACACACAATCAGAAGTGTTGAACACCTTTAACCAGCCCATTGAAGGGCTTTATGCATCAGGGGATATCATCGGGTTGTTTTATCACAACTATCCATCCTGCACGGGCCAAACCCGGAACATCGTTTTCAGCCGCCTGGCCGGACAAAATGCGGCCGGGCGAACAAAATAAAAACCAACATCAAAAAAAGGAAAGATCATGATCAGGGTTGCATATTGCATTGGGGAATACCCGGAAGCGGAACGCCGCCTGCGCGAAGAAACGGCATTGTCTTACGCATCCGAAGAGGTGGAAATTGGCATTTTACCGATTGAAGCCAGCCCGTATCAGGGTCTTGGGCCCGCAGAAATTCAAGGAGTCCACCCCCTGATGCACAAGGTTTACGTCCGCGCCGAGCGCGAAGGCTATGATGCCGTGGTGCCCCTTGGCATGTTGGACCTTGGCGTTGATGGGGGCCGCAGCCTTGTGGATATTCCCGTCATTGGGCCAGCCCAGGCGGCCCTTCATGTGGCGGCCATGGTTGGGGAACGGTTTGGCCTGATTTGTTATGAACAATCCGCCATTCAGCGCCACCGAAGCCAAATGAAAACCTATGGCATGGAAAGCTGGGTTGTGGATTATCGCACCGTGGCCATGCCCATCCGGAAAATGACAGAACATCGCGATGAAATGACGGAAATTTTCCTGCGCGAAGCCCGGTCTTTGATCAAGGATCAAGGCTGTGACGTCATCATTCCCCATGGCATCAGCCAATGCCCGGTGCACATCAAGCCAGATTGGCTGTCAAAAGAACTGGGCGTGCCCGTCGTCGAAGGCATTGGTGCCCCCATCCGCATGGCCGCCCTTCTGGTCAGTCTAGACCTGTCGCAAAGCCGGGTACGCTGGCCCAAATCAAGCATGGCCAAAGACATGTAAGTGCCCGCACTGTTATGGGATTACGCTTTGGACGATAGATCGTCCGCTGTCAGATTGGCCCGTGGATAGGTCAGCGGACTGTGCTTAATACCAAGTGCCACACAGGTTTCGGCAAATCGAATGGTAATGGATTTGGTGTTGAGCACGGGCACATTGGCCCCGGCCTCAAGGTCGGCGGGATCAACGATATAGGGGATGATCGCACCACCAAGGGGTATGATGCATTCCGCACCGGTATCGGCCACAAGGCCTTTCATCACACCGATGGCGGTTTCTGTTATTTCATCCCTGCGCTCCTTGATATCGGAGCCGTAAATGCCCACGGGGCGAATATCGGTGACCATTTGATCCATGCCGTAACTGCGCAAAAGCCGCCACGTATAGGGAACATGGGATGCCAGCGGCACGGTAATCCCGATACGATCGGCCAATATGCTTGCCGCATGAATGGTGGTGCGCAACGGGCCAAGAACGGGGATATCAACCACCAACCGGCCGCCATCAACGCCGGGATCAAAGGTGTTGCTCTGGATCACGGCATCATAGCCATTTTCCGCAGCCCACATGGTTTTCCGGATCAACGCCGGCAGGTCCATCATGTGATCCAGGCCATTCAGCTTTTTCTGATCGCCAATAACCCCTTCAACGCCAGAGCCCGCGAAATCATCGGGGAAGCAAACCTCGACCGTGGTGCCATCAGATGCATACCCGTTCAAAAGCTTTTCAATCCCCGCAACATCGTAACTGGCAGCACTGCGCGGCGCCTTGTTCAAAAACATGATTTTCATGTGCGATTTTTCCCCTGTTCCCCTGATGCACCTGATTGTGTCATTATTTTTATCCCAAAGAAAGTCAGGCCATCTCTACAGAATTACAATCCCAGTCAAAACCAGTGAGGCACAATGTCAAAAAGGATTAAGACCAAACCCGTCAGTGACGAAAATGTTGATGCGCTGTTTAATCCCAAAAATGTTGTCCTGATCGGCGCATCGGACCGGGCCGGAAGCTGGACCGCACGGGTTTGGCGAAACCTTTCCCGGTACGGTTTCAAGGGCCCGGTCTATCCGGTAAACCCCGGGCGCGAAGAAATTTGGGATGTCGCCTGCTTTAAGGACGTTCAATCCCTGCCCGAAACACCTGATCATCTGGTTATTGTTGTGCCCGCAAAATTTGTGCCCGGTGTGTTGCGAGACGGCGCCCGGGCAGGCGCACGCAGCGCCACTATTTTTACCTCAGGGTTTGATGAAGCCGGCACCGATGAAAGCCGCAAACTTGGCGCTGAATTACGCGAGGCGATTGCAGAATCTGGTATGGCCGTGTCTGGGCCCAATTGTCTTGGCAACATTGGCGCTGCCCACAGTCTGGTGACCATGCCCGATGACCGTGCCCAAACCGTTGCCCGGGGGCCCATCGCCATCGTCGGACAATCGGGGGGGCTTGCTATGGCCATGAAAAGAACCCTTGAAGATCGCGGTGCCGATACCGGCTATCTGGTGACCAGCGGCAATGAAACCGGCCTGACAACGGCGGATTACATCCGTTTTTTCACCAGAGATTCCGACACCAAAATCATTGTTTGTTATATGGAAGCCATTCATGACCGCGAAGGGTTTCTGGGGGCGTGTCGTGAGGCAAAGGCTGCGGGCAAACCGGTGGTGGTGATCAAACTTGGCACATCGGAAGATGGGCGGGGGGCAGCCATGGCCCATACCGGGGCGTTGGCCGGGGCGATTGAGGCCTTTGATGCCGTCGCCGGAGCCGCCGGGGCCATTCGGGTTGGCACCCTTGATGATGTGGTTGAGGTGGTTGAATATTTCCTTCATGCCAAATTACCAAAAGGCACCGGTCTTGGGGCTGTCACATTTTCAGGCGGTTTGCGCGGGTTGTTGCTCGATGGGGCGGAACGTAATGGCCTTAAATTTTCAGAATTGTCCTCCCCATCCCAATCAACCCTTGAAGGCATGATGGGCGCTGGCAGCGCCGTTGGGAATCCGCTGGATGGGGGCTTTGCCGTGCTCACCAATCAAGACACCTATTTAAAGGCCATTGATTTGATGTTGGCAGATCCCGGCGTTGATCTTTTGATCTTGCAAGAAGAATTGTTGCGCAACCCGGGAGCGGAGCGCAAAGAAAACAATTTGCGCAAAGTTGAAGCGCTGGCAGCCAAGGCCCAAAAGCCCATTGTTTATGTGTCCATGATTTCATATGGGCTCAATGATTACAGCCGGACCTTGCGCCGAGACCTGCCCCATTTACCCTTTCTCCATGAAGTGGACAAAGCCATGCGGGCGCTGAAATCTGTCATCACATACGCGTCCACACCTGAGCTGCCTGTTACTGCGCGCAAGCCAACCAAAGAACAACTTGCCGCCATATCTGAGGTCCAGGCCATTGCCGCAGGCGCGACCGAACCCGTTGCTTTATCGGAACCTGCCTCAAAGGCACTTTTGTCGGCCTATGGGATTGCGGTTCCGCCTGAACACATTGTCGATAGCAGCGATGGTGCTGTCAGTGCCGCAAATAAAATCGGGTTTCCTGTGGTCTTAAAGGCCGTTTCGGCCAAACTGCCCCACAAAACCGAAGCCGGTGCGGTGATCCTTGATCTTGCATCCGAAGACGCGGTCAAAGCTGCCTATGACACCATTTTCAAAAATGTAGAAAAGGCAGCCCCCGGCCTGGCGCTCGATGGCATCTTGGTTGGTCGCCAGATCACGGGCGGGCTAGAGACGGCGCTGGGCATCAGCAATGACCCAGAGGTCGGCCCCATTGTCATGTTTGGGTCTGGCGGTGTTGGGCTGGAACTTTATGGCGACGTTGCTTTTTCCGCGCCCCAATTGGATGCAGCCCTCGCGGATGCCCTGATATCAAAAACCAAGGCGGGCACCCTAATTGATGGATTTCGTGGCCAACCGGCTTACGACCGCACCAGCCTGCGACAGGCCCTTATGGGGCTTGGGTCAATGGCACAGGATTTAATGGATGTTGTGGAAGGGGTTGATGTAAACCCCTTCGTCGTTTTACCCGGTTCAGGGGGTGGGTTTGCCCTTGATGGACTGATCATTATCCGTCCAATCAAGGGCTAAAACACAACTGATTAGCGGTTTAAAACATCATCGCGAACGCTGTTGGCAATGGCCGCTACTTCCGTGATATCTTCATCCTCAGCACCAAGTTCTTTCAAGGTGTCGCCCAGATGTTTAATCACCGTATCCACATGGGAATCATTCAAACCTTTTTCGACCAGGTGTTTATGACCTTCGCGCATATCCAGACCGGTGTAATGGTTGGGTCCACCCAAAACCATGGTCAGAAAAGCTTTCTGTTTGGCCGCTTGGCGAACCATGTCTGTGGATTCAAAAAATGGGCTGACCGTATCATCGGCCATCATTTTCTTGTAAAAAATATCGACGGCGGCTTCGACGGCATCGCGCCCGCCCAATCGTTCAAAAAGCGTGGCCATTAACGTATCTCCTTGGGGTTAAATTCTTATTGTTACATAAAGAATATAACAATAAAGTTCAAGGATTAAAAAAGGGTAAAGGCTGAAAATGCGCCTGACACAATTCACCGATTACGCCCTGAGAACGTTGATTTATGCCGCTATCAAGGGCGAGCCTGTATCGCTTGATGCGATATCTGGGGCTTATGGCATATCGCGCAACCACCTCATCAAGGCGGTGAATACGTTAGAAAAAAATGGTTTCATCAACACCAAACGCGGGCGCGGTGGCGGCATCACGCTGGCGCGGGCGCCTGAGGAAATAAATCTTTGGGATGTCGTGAAATGCACCGAACCATCCTTTGAAATTGTTGAATGTTTCAATGAAGAAAGAAACACCTGCCCCATTGCGGGCTGCTGTTCATTGGAAGGTATTTTAGGGAAGGCCACCCAGTCTTTTATCCAAGAAGTGGCCGCACACAGCCTTGCCGATGTTGTTAAAAACAAACGCGCCCTTTTGGATGCCATGCATGAGGTTGCCAAAAGTAGCGCATAAAAAAGCGGGCCCAATCGGGGCCCGCTTAAGTCGCAATCATTTCAAATATTGCTATTTACAATCGATTTTTTTCGCTTCCATATTGGGTTTTGGCCAAGTGAACGTGCAGGTCATGCCTACCTTGATCTTTTTACGCTTGGTTTTTTTCCCATTAAGAAATACCGACGTCCGTGACCCAGAAACTTTGGCGGTCAATTTTTTGCCTTTATGGCTGATGGTGATGCGCCGACCCCCCCGTTTAATTTTGGTAACCGGGCCATTATGACTGACCATTGGGACCTTAACATTGGTCAATGCGGTCAGCATTTTGATGATGCCCGGGGGCTGGTTAAGCATGGCAACAACCAGTTTTGTGGTGTCTTCCCCATTTGCCGCCTCGATCAAACGCTTTGACTTTTTCGCTTCTTCGATCAAATCCGGGCTTTTTGCAGATGCCATAAAGACAGCCCGAAGCGTTTTCAAGCGGTCCGGATTCATGTTTGGCGGGCCGGCAACAATGCGCGACAATTTGCCATACAGGGTCATCATCTTGGACAGGGTCTTTTGCTGTTCGGTCTTGGCAAGGTCGATGGCGTTGGGCACCGTCTTCATCATACTTTGGAATTGCAAACTATCGCCAAACCGCAGAATAATTTTGGTCTGTCCCGCACGAACATACGTCATGCCAGAACTAAGCCCACCTGCCAGGGTGTCAATTTCACCCCGCAACATGCCAAGGGCAGATTCCGGTCCTTGATACCCAGCAATAATGCGATACGGGATGCCATAGGATTCGCTGATCAGGAATGAATCATTCCACGAACCCGACCCAACACCAGAAGCAGACCACTTGATTTTACGTTTGGTGTTTAAGATATCATTCCAGGTTTGGTATTTGGAATTGTGCGCCACAGAAACCACGCGGACATCAGCAGCACCCTTGCCAATCCATGATAATTTGGACAAATCAAACCGCATGCCCTTAAGGCTCATGATTTGGGCATAGATCAATCCGGTTGTGAAATTACCGATGGTCAAACCATTGGGTTTTGATGCCGCGATCAGATTGGCACCGATCACGTGTCCAGCACCCGGCCGGTTGATGGTGACAAATTTTGATCCAGGCAGTGCCCTTGACATATGGCGCGCAAACAAGCGCGCATAGAAATCATGGCCGCCACCGGGCCCGGTGGCGATAATCCATCTAACTGTTTTGTCCTTGTAATATGCTTTCCCGTCAGCCGCATCGGCCGTTCCGGTAAATGCCCCGGTAAAAACCAGCGCGCCCGCCATTAGGGTGCCAGTGGCCATTAACTTGTTTAACTGTTTCATGATCAGGTCTCCCTTTAATTGTCTCCCAGATACAATTACTAACTGAAGCCATGCTTTTTTTTGAATACCAAAAGTGGAACACATCCCAGTTCCACCTACAAGACATCATCCAATGAAGTCTTATCTTTGATCCTTGATGCCGGATTTCATTTGCCAGTCTTTGGCCATGGAAGACACGTTTTTAGGCGGCAACCTATAGGGCTTTCCAGATTTTGGGATCAAGCCAGATTGTCCCGCATCCAGCTTCAAAGGCTTGCCGCCTTTTAAGGGCCGGATATCAATGCCCCCGCTAAGGACTGATACCACCATGTCGCCATTGGCTTTCCCCTCAAACACAAAATCCGTGCCCCTGACAGACGTAACTGCCGTGGGTGTTCTGACCCGAAAACGGCGGCTATGGGTCTTTTTAACCCATGCTTTGGTCATTCCAAAATATCGCCGGGCCTTTTTCTGTAACCCGTTGAAAACACTGTCTTTGGTGTTGGTTTTAAACCGGACATTGCCTTTTAAATTGGCAATCATCAGATCGCCCTTTGTGGTGGAAACATTTAGGGATGTATTCATCCCCACCGACAGTTCTTCGCCGGTCAGGGTGTTTATTTTTAAATATGAATTCACCCCGGTCGTAATGGCATTGCCCTGAAACCCGATATTGACCGACAGTGACGCATCATCCAGATCAATCAAATCCACACGGACATCGCCATTTTTTTCCCGGGTAATAAAGGCTGGCAAATTTTGCAGAATTAATGCGGTTAGCTTTCGGGTGCACTGTTTCCCCGTGGTCGCAAACCCGAAACGGCACTTGCAATTGACATATTCCTTGCCGCTCTTGCGCCCACGCCTGGTTTCAAATCCGCCCTTTTGACAACTCAAGCCCGATGCCGCCCTAACCCGATCATTGAAATGCTTTGCATCCTTGGAATAGGCCCCGATCTTTATAGTCAGACCACGCTGTTTGATACGACACGCACTGGCCGCAGATGATCCTTTATCAACACTGGCACAGCGGGCTGAAAACGCACTGATTTTGCGTTTAAGCGTTCCAAACCGTGTCTTCAACTGGGCGCGGTGCTGGGACAGTTCAGAATATCGCGGATAGGCAAAATGCTCTGGCACCGCCAATAGGGTTGGAACGGTCAACGCCGATGCCGATGGCATCACCGCAAACCCGAACAAAATCGAAAGCAGTCCCAGAGCCAGCCTCAGAGGGTATACTTTCACAATGCGGTTCCCTTCACTTCACAGGTTTAGGAGGTGCCACTTTGGGCGTTGGTTTTTCTTCCAGTGTTAATGAGAAGGAATCTTTTTTTGCCTTCACCACATTAATTTTTGACTGGGCGCGGTCCTTTGCATCGCGGGCGCGCACCAAATCCACCTGAAGCTGGCCGGAATTACCCTTGCCCGATTGCAGCTTTTTCTTGATGGCATCGATTTTCTTCTGGGCTTTTTTGCGGCTGGCCTGATGGGTTTTTTGCCTGCGGTCCAGCTTTTGCCAACCCGCAGAATTGCGCACTTTTTCTGGAACCGCCCGGGGCTTCATGCCACGCCCGTCAACCACACCCCCACTCCCGGATTTACCCTTGGGATAGCGGACATCGCCACGATCAAAGACGCGGCCAGCCCCGAAAGCTGTGCCGGCATCAGAAGATGATTTTGCAGCCTTGGCCTGGCCCATGGCACCGCCTTCCTTTGCGGTGATGGCCCCGGGAATTTTTTTCGATCCAGGTGAGCGCCCGGGCTTTCCCTTTGCAAGAGGGCCGGATAATTTTCCCAGCTCTCCACCTCTGGCCTTCTTTGCAGCGGTCTTTGCGCGCCGCGCCTTACCCATCAAATTGGCCGTCTCGCCCCAGACTTTCTTTACATCCTTGAACCAAGCCTTGCGGGCAGATTTGTATTTTTTGGCATCCCGCTGAACGGCTTTCCAGCGCTGAACCGATTGTTTCTGCATTTTCGTATAGGTGGCCTTGGCGGCCTTAATTTGCGCATAGAGCTGTTTTTTGAGCTTTCTGTATTGCGCCGCCTGCACATTAAATGGCGCGACCAAGGTTTGGTTAAACGCATTCGATTTGGCATGGCACGAAGACAGCTGTTCTTTTGGTACCTTTGACGGGCACAGCCCGCCTCTCGCACTTGTGACGCGAGCCCTCGCGCGGTCGAGCTTTGCGCCTGCGGCCTTTCGGGTCGCTCTTAATTTTTTAAGGGTTGCATCGCGTTTCTGTTTGGCCGCTTTCACTTTTGCATAAAAAGGTGCCAAGGCATTGCAGGCCATCGATACCGGCCGGGCCTTGGCCGGGAACCCCCCGCCACGACGTTTAAGGGCCACAACCTTTGAACGAAGGCCAGTGATGATTTTTTGCCGATCGGGCCCGGTCAAAGCCTTCTCTAGGCTTTGAATATTGCGCTCTATCAGCGCAAGTTGACCGATGCCCGTAGAAAGCTTGCAGCCAGCAGCAATACCGCTGGTTGGAAGCAGCACCATGGCTGTCAAAAGACCTATAAGCACAAGACGCATATATCTAAATGGTGTCATGGCCACCTCATCTGGTTCAGCATTTTTGAACCGTTCGGAAGCAAAACCCAAGCATACCCAAAGATGAGTTAAGCCCACAGCAAAGCCTACCATATTCCATTAATGGTGTTAAGCCTGTGGGTATGACAGAAAATAGCCCAACAATTTAGACTGATAATGCCTCACATTACCCTCGCAAGACGGGGCAAGCTGATTTATCCTGACAGCCCTGCATCAGATTTAACCTTGATCAACTTTCGGGAACATTCCATGCCTTATATAAAGATCCTTCTGTTGTGTTCTGTCATTGCCTTGCCATTTATCGGACCCTTTTCGACCCCGGCCAATGCTGAACCGTTCGTCTTTACCGCCATTCCCGATGAAAATACCGCGCGGCTGCGGCAACGCTTTGATCAGGTTGCTGCTTATCTTTCAAAGACATTAGGCGTTGAAACCAAATATGTTCCTGTTAAATCCTATGCCGCTGCCGTTGTCGCCTTTCGCAACAACCAGGTCCAAATGGCATGGTTCGGCGGCCTATCCGGTGTTCGCGCGCGGGCCCTTGTAAAAGGGTCCGAAGCCATCGCACAAGGGTTTGAAGACAAGGCGTTCGTCACCTATTTCATTGCCCACGCCAGCACGCGTTTAAAAATATCCAAAGCCTTTCCAAAAGCCATTGCGGGCAAAACCTTTACCTTTGGCTCCAAGGGCTCCACGTCTGGTCGTTTAATGCCGCAATATCACATCCTCAAAAATCTGCACGCAGCCCCCCATGCCATTTTTAAGAAAGTTGGCTTCAGCGGCAATCACTCTAAAACCATCGCCCTTGTCCAAACGGGTGCTTATCAGGTGGGCGCGGTTAATTTCAAGGTTTGGGAAAACGAATTGAAGGCCGGAAAAATCGACCTGTCAAAAGTTTCTATCATCTGGAAAACCCCACCCTATCCCGATTATCAATGGACCATCCGCGGCGATGTGGACAAACGCCTGAAACCCGGTTTCAAGAAAAAAGTGCGTGCAGCCCTGTTGTCCATGAAAGACCCGAAACTCCTTGCGGCTTTTCCCAGAAAAAGCTTTATCCCAGCAAAAAATTCTGACTATCAGCCCATCTGGGATGTAGCGAAGCAAATCAAACTGATCGACTGAACGTGATTTTCAGCCTCAACAATGAAAATTTGGGATATGACGGCTGTGCCGTGCTGCGTGACATTTCCGTCACCATTTCAGCCGGTGAGCGGGTGGCACTGGTGGGGGAAAGCGGTTCTGGAAAAACCACTTTATTGTCTGTTCTGCAAACCCGCTACGATGAAAATACCGCCCTCATCCCCCAAAACCTTGGCCTTGTCCGTAGTTTAAGCGTCTTTCACAACATCTATATGGGGGCTCTGGCGCGCAACAATACGGCCTACAATCTTTCAAATCTGGTTTGGCCCCGCAAACGCGAAGTGGCGCAAATCCGCCCCATTGCTGAAGGATTGGGCCTGGGCGATAAACTGTTTGAACGCGTTGGCACCCTTTCCGGCGGGCAACAACAGCGCGTCGCCATCTGCAGGGCACTGTTTCAAGGCGGTGAAGCGGTGCTGGGCGATGAGCCGGTATCGGCAATCGACAATCATCAATCCCGCATTGTTCTGGACGCCCTGACAGAAAATTTTGAAACCGTTATTTTGGCCATGCATGACGTTGATTTGGCCCTTGAATATTCGACGCGGATCGTCGGCATCAAAAATGGGGGCATCGCCCTTGATGAACCGACCGGGAACCTGACACGACCCGATCTTGATTTCCTGTATACGGACTAGGTTGATGACAGCATCAAGCCTATCCAAGCCAACAGGCCCTGCCTATTCATCCTTGGTGAAAACCAGCATGGGCTTCGTTGCCGTTGCCATTGTCTGCCTGTTCTTTGCCGATGTTTCCATCACCACGCTCGACCCATGGTCAGAAATGAAGCGCATGGCATGGGGGGTGGTGACACCCGATTTCCCCGCCGTTATTGGCATGGGAACCGGGATTGTGATGATCATCGTGCAAACCATCGCCTTTGCCCTTTCGGGTGTTGCCCTTGGCGCCGTGGGCGGGTTTGCCCTTTCCCAGGTTTTTCATCTGGCCCCGGTTCGCTGGGTATGTGCGGGCGCGCGCGCCATCCATGAGCTGTTCTGGGCGTTGATTTTTTTGCAGATGCTGGGGCTCTCACCCCTGACCGGGGTGCTGGCCATCGCCATTCCCTATGCGGGCATCTGCGCCAAGGTTTATGCCGAAACCCTGGAAGAAGCAGAATTGCCGGCCCTTCAGGCCTTGCCAAAAGGCGTGGGCATTGTCTCCGCCTTTTTCTTTGCCCGCCTTCCCGATGTTTGGGTTCATCTAAAGACCTACACCAGCTACCGGTTTGAATGCGGGCTGCGGTCCGCCACGGTGTTGGGGTTTGTCGGGTTGCCGACCCTGGGCTTTCATCTGGAAACAGCGTTCAGCGAAGGTCATTATTCAATCGCTGCTGCTTTGTTGATCATTTTCTATGTTTTGATTGCCAGTTTGCGATTTTGGATGCGCCCAAAACTCGTTGGCTTTTATATCCTGGCTGCACCCTTCGCATTGGGGGGCGGCGCCGCCATCGATATAACCAACATAACCCGCTTTATAACCAACGATATTGTGCCCCTGCCCTTTCGCCAGGGGGGGCTTTTTGATGGCCAGACCTGGAGCCACATGGGGGACTGGCTTTGGACCATGCTGATGGATCAGGCGGTCCATGGCATGATTTCAACCCTGCTGCTGACCCAGATCGCCCTGATTGGCACGGGCATTTTGGCATTGGCCCTGTTTCCGCTGGTTTCCAAAAAATTCTTCGGGCCCTATGGCCGGGCCGTTGGCAATGGGTTCATGGTTATTCTGCGGTCCACCCCGGAATTCATTCTGGCCTATATTTTCCTGCAGCTCTGGGGGCCATCCATGTTGCCAGCCATCGTTGCCCTGTCCCTTCACAATGGGGCCATCATTGGCCATCTGGTGGGCCGCTTCAGTGATGAAGTTCAAACCCGGCCAGACAGTCCGAAGGGCTTCAACCTGTATGGATATGAAATTTTACCAAGGGTTTATGGCCAATTTCTGGCATTTCTGTTCTACCGTTGGGAAGTGATCATGCGCGAAACTGCCATTATGGGGATACTGGGCATTGCCACTTTGGGATTCTTCATCGATTCTGCGCTGTCTGACATTCGCCTTGATCGGGCAATGTTTTTGATTGCGGTCACCGCAATCTTTAATATAGGCATCGATGCAGTTTCAAGGCGCATTCGGCGTAACCTGCGTTTAAGTACCCAGGCCGGCAGGGCCTAGAGATTAGTCGGGCCTAGAAATTAGTTATGCCTAGGGATTAAAGGAGCGAACAAGAAATGCAATCTGGCCAACCTGCCATCATTAAAGACCTCGTCCTCATTGGCGGTGGCCACAGCCATGTGATTTTGCTCAAGAAATTTGCCATGAAGCCATTGCCCGGCATTCGGTTGACGGTCATTGCCCGGGATCTGCACACACCCTATTCGGGCATGTTGCCGGGCTATGTTGCGGGACATTACGAATTTGATGACGTCCATATTGACCTGCGCCCCTTGTGCCAATTGGCGGGGGCACGCCTGTATCATGACGAAGCGACCCTGCTGGACCTTAAAACCAAACAGGTGATCTGCAAAGATCGCCCGCCCGTCCCATACGATGTGCTGTCAATCAACATTGGTTCAACACCCAGCTTCAACAATGTGCCCGGTGCCGAACAATTCACCACGCCGGTTAAACCGATCAACAATTTTGTCGACCGTTGGCATCAATTGTCAGAACGCGTCATGACCACACCCGGCCCTCACCGCATTGGTGTTGTGGGTGCAGGTGCGGGTGGTGTGGAAATTCTGCTTTCCATGCAACATAGCCTTAGCCAGCGTTTGGCCGAACAAAACAAAGACCCCAATGATTTGAAATTCCATCTGATTTCCAAATCAGAGACCATCTTGCCAAGCTTCGGCGCGGGCGTGCGCCAACCCTTTGAACGCCTCATGGCGGACCGGTCCATCCATGTCCATCAGGCTGCCAAAACTGAAAAAGTAACGCCCAATGCCATCACGCTGGATAATGGCGACACGATAGAATTGGACGAAGTGCTCTGGGTTACTGCTGCCGGTGCGCCAAATTGGCTGCGCGAATCGGGGCTTGATGTCGATGATGCAGGCTTTATTCAGGTTAAAGACAGTTTGCAATCGACCTCTCATGGCGATGTTTTTGCCGCAGGTGACATTGCCGCTGTGGTCAATCACCCCCGCCCAAAGGCCGGTGTCTTTGCGGTCCGCCAAGGCCCGCCGCTGACGGAAAACCTGCGCCGGGTTTTGGTCGGAAAACCAGCACGCGATTTTTCACCCCAGCGCGCCTTTCTGGTTTTAATCAGCACCGGGGATAAATGCGCCGTTGCTTCTAAATGGGGGTTATCTGCCAAAGGCCGATGGGTCTGGAAATGGAAAGACTGGATTGATCGTCGTTTCATGAACAAATTCAACCTGTTACCAGAAATGATCGCAGAAAAAGTCCCGGCGCTCGACCCCGGCCTTGCCGATCAGCAAACCCTGAAAGACATTTCCGCCGTTGCCATGCGCTGTGGGGGTTGCGGTGCAAAAGTGGGTGCCAATGTTCTAAGCCGCGCTTTGGCCGAACTGGAACCGCTGGAAAATGATGATGTTCTGGTTGGCCTGCATGCCCCCGATGATGCCGCCGTGGTTCAAATTCCCGAAGGCATGGTCGCCGTTCATACCGTCGATTACTTTCGGGCCTTTATTGATGATGCCTATATCTTTGGCCAGGTTGCCGCCAACCATGCCTTAAGCGACATCTTTGCCATGGGGGCCACCCCCCAAACAGCGCTGGCCATTGCCACCGTTCCCTTTGGCATTGAATCAAAGGTCGAAACGACGCTCCGTGAAATGATGACCGGTGCCATGGATATCTTGAATGAAGCCGGGGCAACCTTGGTCGGGGGGCATACCAGCGAAGGCCCTGAATTGGCGTTGGGGTTTTCCGTCAACGGCCTTGCGGACCGCGAAAGCATTTTGCGCAAATCTGGCATGGTTCCGGGTGAAGTCTTGATTGTCACCAAGGCATTGGGAACCGGCACGCTGTTTGCCGCCGACATGCAGCAAAAAGCCAAGGGCCGATGGATTGATGGGGCGCTTAAATCCATGGTCCAGTCGAACCAAAAAGCAGCACACTGCCTGTTTGATCATGGTGCCAGTGCCTGCACCGACATTACAGGGTTTGGATTGCTGGGCCATATGGTTGAAATGACCAAGGCATCCAATGTTGATGTAGAGGTTGACCTTGATGCCCTGCCCATTCTCGATGGTGCTCTTGATGCGGTGCGCCTTGGTATTTTAAGCTCGCTTCAGCCCGCCAATGTGCGCCTTCGCCGGGCCATCCGTAATCTTGATGATGCGCAAAAACACGAACGCTATCCTTTGTTATTCGATCCCCAAACATCGGGTGGTTTGCTGGCCTCTATCCCTGCCAATCGCGCAGATGCCTGTATCAAAGCCCTGATCGATCTTGGCTACACCCGCTCCGTTATCATTGGTGAGGTGAAACCTGAAAGCGATGCGCTGGAACCGGTGACCCTTATTTCAAAACAGAATTAACAATCCGCTTTAAGGCGGCCCGTTCATGGCCGGGCTGGAACAGGGGTTTCAGTTTCCGGCCACACCGTTCCAGTGATTTAAGATACCGGGGATCAGATTCTGCGCGTTGCAAAAGCACCGCCAAGGCCGCTTCATCGCGAACCGGGTAAAGCCCCGGATAATCGCTACCTAAAAGACCAACATTGCCGTCAATATCACTGGCGATCACAGGCACATTGGCCGCAATGGCTTCGGAAACCACATTGGCCCCGCCTTCCTGATTGGAACTGATCACCATCAAATGGGTCTTTGCAAATTCGCGCCGCACCCGCCACCCGCCAACCTCTCCCAGCCAATGATAACGGGGGTTTATATCCATTTCTGACCGTGCTTGTTTGGCAAATTCAGGGGTGTGGGCCTTTCCCAAATGAATAACCCGAATCCTGGATGCCTCAGGCAATAATCTTGCGGCCCGTGCCGTCCGGAAGGGGTCTTTTTCATCGCGCAAATGGCCGATAACACAAATATCAAAATGGCGTTTGGCAGGCGTTCTGGCACCAGACAATGGCAAGGCCGATTGGCGAACCACATGAAGTTTGTGGCGCAGCCCTTTAGGTAATGCGTTGCCAATAAGATCATGAAGACAGATCAACGCATCAGCCAGTTTCATGGACCGAAGCGTTGGTTCGGGGTGGGTTTTCAGGAACGTATTCACATCCGTTCCCCCAAGCCCCACCACCAATGGGCCGTGGGCATAGCGTTCGCGGTAGCGCAAAATCGCATCGGCACTGCGCCAGGCATGGATGGCAATCATGACATCCGCTACTTCACCCCTGTAATCAACATCGATGCGCACCTGATGGCCCAGTTCACGCAACATCCGCGCCCAACGAACGGCCGTGGTTCTGTTGCCATTTTTGGACTGTTTTTCAGCCGGCGTGACTATGCTAATCTTCATGAACGTCCCTAACCAATGGTGGAATTTCCGTGACAACGCCTGTTAGTACCGCACATTTGATCGCGAACATGCAAGACGCCCGGAACCGGACCCTTGAACTGGTCGCTGACCTTGATGACCAACAATTGATGGGGCCTAAATTACCCACGGTTAATCCTTTGCGTTGGGAAATTGGCCATGTTGCCTTTTTCTATGAATATTTCATCCTCAACCAGCTTTACGGGCAGGCGTCCATCTTAGGCGATCGTGCAACGAAGCTCTATGATTCCATTGCCATTGCCCATGAATTGCGATGGGATTTGCCACTGCTGAGTCGGGAAGAAACGCTCAATTATTTGCAAACGGTCTTTGATCTGCTGGCAGACCGTCTGGATCAGGGCATGGCCAGCGAACAAGACAGCTTCATCTATCAATTCGCCATCTTCCACGAAGACATGCACACAGAAGCTTTTCTCTGGGCACGCCAAACCCTCGGGCTTGCCACGCCTAATCTCGCCATTGCCGCTGATGTTTCAGACGAACGCGCAGTGGGGCCGCATTCTGGTTTTGCTAAAATTCCCGGAGGCACCTTCCCGCTGGGTGCATCTAAAGACGCGCCCTTCTTGTTTGATAATGAAAAATGGGCGCATTCGGTAAAAATAGAGCCCTTTGAAATTGCCAAGGCGCCGGTGACAAATCAGGAATTTCAGGCCTTCGTCGATGATGGCGGATATGACCGGGAATCTTTTTGGGATAAAGATGGCTGGAAATGGCGCACAGATACCAAAGCCAAACACCCCGTCTATTGGGTGCCCGATGGGCATCATAAATGGCAGGTCCGGCGTTTCGATCAAACCTTTGCCCTGCCCCCCCATGAACCCGTGATTCACGTCAACTGGTTTGAGGCCAATGCCTATTGCCGTTGGGCCGGGGTACGGCTGCCCCGAGAATCCGAATGGGAAGCAGCCGCCCTTGGCGAAGCCGGGCCTGATGGCACCTTGGCCGCATCCAAACGACGCTATCCCTGGGGGGCGCTCATCCCCGATCCTGCACTTGCCAATCTCGATGGACGGGCATTGGGGCCAATCGACGTGTCGGCACTGGGGGCTGGCGACAGTGCGTTCGGGTGCCGCCAGATGCTCGGCAATGTTTGGGAATGGACGGATGATACGTTCAATGGCTTCCCGGATTTTGAAGCGGATGCCTACAAAGAATATTCGGCCATGTTATTTGGCGACACCAAGGTGCTGCGCGGGGGTGCCTGGACCACCCGGGGCCGCATGATCCACGGCACGTATCGAAATTACTTTGAGCCTCACCGCCGCGATGTCTTTTGTGGCTTTAGAACCTGCAAAATAAAATGACCGCCAGAAATCACCTGTTCGATCAAATCTCAGCTGCCATCACGGACCCCAAAAAAGGCTTTTTGGAAACCGTTGATGGAAAAACGCTTAGCTATGAAGGGCTGGTTGCCCTGACCGGCCAATACGCCAATGCGTTGTCTGATCTGGGCCTGAAACCCGGCGACCGGGTTTGCGTACAAGCGGAAAAAAGCATCGCTGTGATGGTGCTGTATCTGGCGACCGTGCGCGCGGGCGGCGTGTTCCTGCCGCTTAATCCCGGCTACAGCCGGGCTGAAATTTCCTATTTCTTGGGCGATGCCACGCCCTTGATCTTTATCTGTGACCCGAAAAATCAGGCCCCCTACGCCGATTTGGCGGACGATTCCGGGGTGGTCCATCTGGAAACCCTTGATCAAACCGGTACGGGCACCTTGTCTGCGCGCGCCAATGCCGCCCCCCCTGAATTTAGCAATGTTGCACGCGGAGCAGATGATCTGGCCGCCATTCTTTACACATCGGGCACCACGGGGCGGTCTAAGGGGGCCATGCTCAGCCATGAAAATCTGGCCTCCAATGCCCGTGCATTGGCGGATTTCTGGCGCTTTACGCCCGATGATGTTTTGTTGCACGCCCTGCCAATTTTCCACACCCACGGGCTTTTTGTTGGCACCAATGTAACCCTGTTTTCAGGCGCTTCCATGGTCTTCATGGAGGGCTTTGATGCGGGTGAGATCATCCGATTGATGCCAAAGGCAACCGTATTGATGGGCGTGCCCACATTTTACAGCAGGCTTTTGGCCCGCGATGATTTCACCGATGACCTTACCCGCACGATGCGCCTGTTTATTTCCGGCTCTGCACCTTTATCGGCTGAGTTGCACAAGGATTTTTCCGCGCGCACCTCTCATGCCATTTTGGAACGCTATGGCATGACAGAAACCAACATGAACACATCCAATCCCTATGATGGCGATCGCCGTCCCGGCACCGTGGGCCAACCGCTGCCGGGCGTGGAAGCGCGGATTGCCGATATGGAAAGCGGCCACGTATTGGGGCGCAATGAAATTGGCGTGATCGAAGTTCGGGGTCCCAACGTGTTTCAGGGCTATTGGCAAATGCCAGAAAAGACCGCCTCAGAATTTCGCGAAGATGGCTTTTTCATCACCGGCGACATGGGCGTGATTGATGATGATGGCTATGTGTCCATCGTTGGCCGCGACAAAGACCTGATCATCACCGGGGGCTTGAATGTCTATCCAGCCGAAGTGGAAGCCGCCCTTGATGCCATCGACGGGGTGGCTGAAGGTGCCATTATCGGCGCACCCCATTCAGATTTTGGCGAAGGGGTCATTGCCGTGGTGGCCCCAAAACCCGGGGCCAGCCTGACAGAATCCGGTATTATCCAGTCGCTTTCTGATTGCCTTGCAAAGTTTAAACAGCCCAAAAAGGTCTTCTTCGTTGATGCCCTTCAGCGCAACACCATGGGCAAAATCGAAAAAGCCAAACTCCGCGAAACCTATAAAGGCGCGTTTGAAGGCTAGGCAATTTCTTTCTTGATGGCTTCTTCCCACGCATCGAGATCATAGCCGCGCGGCCCAATGGCACCGTTGAAGGTGATGATGCCTTCAGGGTTCACCACAAAGAGCCGGATCGGGGCGGAACGGTATTTGTCGACGACATCGTTATCAATGCTGTCCAATAACATTGGGATTTTCAGGTCTAAGCTGGTTTGACAGACCCCCGCCACTTCGGCACGTTCATCATCGGATGTGGGGGCATTGTGAATGATCTCTTCATACAAATTCTGGGGCGTCTGCCAGCCGTTAGCTGGGTGCGCCTCCTGAATGTAGGTGAGGTAAAATGCCAGCTTGTCTTTATGGGCTTCATATATTTCGTTCAGGCGCACGGCCTGCATACGGAAGGGGGGTCAGGTGTATGACCCAAAGGCCAGTGCCACCGATCGACCTTGCAGGGATGAAAGGGTCAGGCTTTCACCGGTGCGTTTGCGACCCGGGCCCAGAATTTCGGCGGTAAAATCCGGGGCGACATCGCCCACTTCTGGCGCGCCTTTTTGATGTTCCCGGAAACCATTGATGTAGGCGTCGAATTCTTCTTCTGACCAGGGGGTGATTTCCAGCCAGATGGCGCGCTTTTCTTCCATAGAAAGAGAGCCGCCGGAAAAATTTTTGAAGTGTTCGTAACGGGGATCCATCAGGGCCCACCCTTTCTTCGTGCATTGATCTGTTAAAAATCTAAAGCCCAAGAGATGCAATTTCAAGTGCCGTTCACGGTTTTTTGATGGGGTTGGCCTTGCGCCGTGGCGCAAAACCCTGAAAGATACCAACATTATTTCAAAGGGAAAAAAATATGGCCGATAAACTATACGAAGGGGACAGCTTTCCAAGCATTGCCCTGAACCTGATCGGCGGTGGCACCATGACCATTCCCGATGACATGGATTCCAAATATCTGATCGCCCTGTTCTATCGCGGCCACTGGTGACCCTATTGCCGCCGGCAGTTGGTCGGCTTCGAGAATGAAAAAGAAGCCTTGAAAAAGCTTGATGCGAAAGTCATTGCCATCAGCGCAGATGACGAAGCAAACGCGCAAGAAGTGGCAAAGGATGTTTCCTTTCCCGTCACCCACAGCGCCACAAAACAAGATGCCTACGCCATGGGAGGCTGGGCAGGCGTTCATCGCGGCACTGATATCGTCCAGCCATCAGAATTTGTCATCGGTCCTGATGGCAAGGTGATGACGTCGAGCTATTCTGCTGGCCCCATCGGGCGCATGGATGCCGCCGATGTGGTCAAATGGCTGACGCGCCGCGATTCACTGGGATAAAATCAAAAAACAGACAAAAAAGGGGAACGGCAATCTTGGCGTTCCCCTTTTTTATGTGGCGGAAAGGCGTGGGAGTCGAACCCACCAAGGACGTCTAACGCCCCTCACTGGATTTGAAATCCAGGCGCACCACCGGATACGATGCCCTTCCAAAATATATCACCGCTTGCCCCGCCAATTTACATCAACCGCAGGCTTTCGGATATCGCGTTCATTGCCGCGACGAACGGTAAAGCCAATCCGGTCAAAATATTCTGCAACCTCGATGATGGCGTTGCGGCCAATGCCCGATTGATCGCGAAATGCCTTGATGGTCAGGCTGCCATCGGCCTTGGCGATGGCCTCGGCCATCGCGCCCAGCTTTTCCAACGTGCCACACTGCAAAAAGCACTTGGCCGACACTTGGACAACCTTGCCGATGCGCGATGCACGGATCAAAAACTGTTCCACGGCCTTAATATCTGCACCAGCTTCATCTGCCATATCCCCCAATGAAGGCGGGCGGGGATCACAGGCTTCGAAAATCGGTTCCAGTTTTTTCCAAAGCGCTTCATCTTTTGGTGCCAATTGCGCCCGGTGTTCCACCAACCGCACCATCGCATCCTTGACCAGCACTGTGCCATTTTCGGACAATTCACCGATCATTTGAACAAACGCATCTTTGGGAAGTGCCCGCCCGACCAATTTGTGTAGCCCTGCACTTGCAATCCCTTGGGCATCCTTGTTATCGGTATGAAACGCCTTAAGGGCCGCGTTTATTTTTGCTACCCAACCCTTCCAGTGTTCGCCAGAAAACCCATAATTTCCGCCCTTTTTTGGCACAATTTGGTCTATGAGTGCCGTTGCATCTTTTGGCACCAAGTTCCAGGTGCGCACAAACCTGCTGATGTCCACGCCGCCTGAATTTTCCTGCAACAAAGACAATAGCGCCTTTTCGACCGGCTCACATTCCATGCAACGCAGGATGCTTAACCGTTCCGGGCGCGCCCTGCCCCGGGCCGGGGCAAAGGGGTCAATCACTGTCCCACCGGCCATCGTGCGCCAAGCCGATTGATCGCGCAGGATAAACCGATCACCCCGCAGGGCGCCGATGTCGCGCTCTGTAACAATCTGCACCAGACCGTGATCGCCGGGCGCGATTGAGCCGCCTTCTAAAACGGCCACCCGGGCCGGGATGTCTGCGGCCCCCAAATGCAAATGAACCGGGGTCCAATGTTTGATGGGGGCATCTTCGCCCGGCAACACCCGAAGGCGCGCATCGATGCGGTTTGTCGGCGCATGAACCGGGGCCGCCAAAATCCAATCGCCGCGATTGATGTCTCCCCGTTCCAACTGTTGGCCTGTGATGTTCAGGGCACAGCGCTGGCCAAGCTGGGCCGTTTCTGATTGCTGGTTCTGGGCATGGATGCCCCGCACCCTGACGGGAATGCCAGATGGTGACACCATCAATGGATCGCCAATTTTTACGGCACCGGAAAAAACAGCCCCTGTCACCACCACGCCGGCCCCGGGCACGGTGAAACTGCGGTCCACGGCAAGGCGAAAATTCCCAAATTCAGCGCCCATTGGCCGCATTGCTGCCCGATCAAGCGCATCGCGTAAATCCGGCACGCCATCACCGGTGGGGGCAGAGACTGGATAAATTTCTGCCCCTTCAAAACCCGATCCTGCAAGCAACTGTTCTATTTCTGCCCTGACCTCTGCCACCCGAGCACCCGCTACCCGGTCGATTTTGGTGATCGCCACCACCATGGAGGCAACCCCAAGCAGGCCCAAAATGGAAAGATGTTCTTCCGTTTGGGGCATGGGGCCATCATCGGCGGCCACCACCAACAGCGCGCAATCAATGCCGGTCACCCCTGCGATCATATTGCGAACGAATTTTTCGTGGCCCGGCACATCGACAAACCCCAACACCGAACCATCCCGTGCGGGCGTGTAGGCAAAGCCCAAATCAATGGTCATCCCACGCTTTTTTTCTTCTGGCAACCGATCGGCATCAACACCGGTCAGCGCCTTCACTAACAGCGTTTTGCCATGATCAATATGCCCGGCCGTGGCAATGATCACGGATTGGCATCCCAAACAAGCTGATCTAACTGGGCCAAAAAGCCCGCCTCATCCACCAAACAGCGGAGATCCAGAATAAAACTGTCATCTTGAATGCGGCCAATAACCGCCATTGGCAGCGCACGTAACGCCGCCGAAAGCGTGTTCAGGGCGCGGCCTGTGCCCCGCTTTTTTGGATCAGGGCACACCGCAAGGGCAAAACTTTCAAGGTTTTCCACCGGCAAGGACCCGCTGCCGATCTGGCTTTGACAGGGCAGCATTTTCACACGCATGCCATCCCCCAATTGGGCTTGCAACAAGGGGGCAAGGCGGGTCGCCTGGGCCTCAATATCCTGTGCAGGGCGGGACAATAACCCGATCACCGGCACATGTTGGGCCAATCGGTCCGGGTCTTGGTAGAGGCGCAACACGGCCTCAAGGGCCGCCAAGGTCATCTTGTCACAGCGCAATGCGCGTTTCATGGGGTTGCGTTTAATTTTGGCGATCAGGTCTTTGCGCCCGGCAATGATCCCCGCCTGCGGCCCGCCCAGCAGTTTATCGCCGCTGAAGGTCACCAAATCGGCCCCATTGGCCAATGTTTCCGCAACCGTTGGTTCGTGGGGCAATCCATATTGCGCCAAATCCACCAATGACCCCGCACCAAGATCGACCACAAAGGGCACATCATGGGCATGAGCAATTTCGGCCAGTTTCTTTTCAGGCACCGATGCGGTGAACCCCTCAACCACATAATTGCTGGTGTGCACCTTCATGATCATGGCCGTTTTCGGCCCCATGGCCCCTTCAAAATCGGGGGCATGGGTGCGGTTGGTGGTCCCCACCTCTATCAATTTACAGCCCGCGCGCGCCATGATGTCTGGCATGCGGAACGCGCCGCCAATTTCAATTAATTCACCGCGCGATACCGGCACTTGCTTGCGCAGCGCCAAGGCATTCAACACCAACAAAACGGCTGCCGCATTGTTGTTCACCACGGTTGCCGCCTCACACCCTGCAAGCGTGCATACCAAATCTTCCAGATGGCTGTCGCGATCCCCGCGTTTGCCGGTTTCCAGATCAAATTCCAGATTGGACGCGCCCATGGCAATTTCTGCCACGGCATCAATGGCTATTTGTGGCAACATGGCGCGGCCAAGGTTGGTGTGCAGCACCGTGCCCGTCAGATTAAAGACCGGGCGCAGGGATGGACGCGCTTCTGCCTCCACCATCAATGCGACCCGGCGGGAAATCGTCTTATCGGAAAGATCGGGTGGTGAACCGGTATTATCACCAATAATTTCGCGCAATTGCGCCAATACCGCACGCACACCGGTTGTGACCACCGCGCGGCCATGGGCCTCTACCAACGCCACAATCGGCGCCAACCCAAGGATACGGTCAACAGACGGCAAGGATGCCTGAAGGGGGGGGTCGGACTTAGCCATATTCAAATCCAGCTTTAAAAATACAGGGCATCACGATAACGCCATCACGATACCATAGTCACCTTCCCAAAATTTGCGGGAAATCAATTGGAATACTATCGGCCAGAGAAGAACCCGCATACACTGTTCCGCAAAAGAATTTAGGGAGAGACGGAAATGGCTTTTGATCTGATTGTACGCGGCGGGACCATCGTGGATGGCTCCGGGTTGCCAGGCTTTGAAGGGGACATCGGGATCACCGATGGCATGATCACCGAAATCGGGGATCTTTCAGGACAAACAGCGGACGAGGTTATCGATGCAAGCGGGCATGTGGTATCGCCCGGCTTTATCGATGGGCATGCCCATTACGATGCCCAGATTTTCTGGGACGATATTGGCAGCAACATTTGCTGGCACGGTGTCACAACGGCGATCATGGGCAATTGCGGGTTCACGCTGGCACCGTGTGCGGAACAGAACAAACGGCTGGTCTTCAGCAATCTGGAGATGGCGGAGGAAATATCGCCCGAAGCCATGGAAGCAGGCATTGATTGGTCGTGGGAAACGTTCCCGGAATTCATGGACCATGTGGATTCCATTCCCAAGGGCATCAATTACGCAACGTATGTCGGCCATTCGGCCATTCGAACCTATGTCATGGGCGAACGCGCATATAAAGACGTGGCAAATGCCGATGATCTGGCGGCCATGGAAGATCAGGTCGAAACCGCAATGCGGGCGGGCGCCGTTGGGTTCAGCACGACAATCTCTGCCAACCATCGGACGGCCGATGGTGGGCCGGTGGCCAGCCGCTATGCAGAATGGTCCGAGATAGAAGCGCTGGTCGGTGTCATGGGACGGTTGGGGAGCGGTGTCTTTGAGCTATCCCGGGGCGGGCTCAGGGCCGATCAGGAAGCCCGGGACGCAGACATTGCCCGCCTGAAAGCACTGGCGATCGACACAAAAGTGCCCATAACGTTTGGCGGTGCCTGGTCATCACGAGCAAATCCAGATACCTGGCGACAGCAATTTGCGATGATTGATGATGTGACTGCCGCCGGTGGCAACATGTTGGTTCAGGCAACCGCCGCCTGGAATGGGTCGCTGCGATCATTTGAAACTTTCATGCCCTATGACAATGCCCCGGTCTGGAAAGAATTCCGGGCCCTCCCCCTCGACGAACAGGAAAAAGGCCTGCGTGATCCGGAAATGCGGGCGAAGCTGGTTGATGTGGCCAAAAATCATAAACGTGAAACGGACCCCGCTCTTAATAATGTCATGTTGCGAGATGTGGATTGGGACTGGATATTCCCGCTTTATAAAACCCTGCCGCCGTATCAATCGGTTGGAGACATTGCCAGAGATCGCGGCGCGGACCCCATCGAGGTGATGATTGATCTGGCGCTGGAAAAAAACCTGAAGCTATTTTTTATCGCCCCGACCAATTGTGAAGATCAAGATTACGTCCTTGCCATGCTGCGCCATCCCAGCACTGCCGTGACGTTCGGCGATTCTGGCGCCCATGTGACCACCATCGTTAATCCGGTCCAGGCCGATCTTCTGGGCAATTGGGTGCGCCAACGCCAGGCCGTCACCATGGAGGCTGCGGTGCGAAAGATCACCTTCGATATTGCGTCATTCTGGGGGCTTGAAAAACGCGGTCTTCTCCGCGAAGGCTGGCACGCAGATATCACCATTTTTGATCCCGATGTGATCGCCCCGGATATTCCGGAACTGGCTCACGATCAACCGACGGGGGCTGCCCGAATTCTTCAAAAGGCCGTGGGCATCAAGGCCACCATCGTCAACGGCGATGTTTTTATGCGTGAAAACGTCCATAGCGGGGCATATTCGGGGCATTTGCTGCGCGGGGCCATTGCCCGCAATTGACCAACACCCCCTAGTTGGGCCTATACTTTGTTTGAGGCAAATCATTCGCGCCTCAATGTAGCGTAACGGCGTAGCAAACAATCAGACCCCATATCCGAAACGGGGGGGGGGGCAATAGTCCGGACACACCGGGCAACCGTTAATTCGCAGGGAGACAATTTATGAAAATTATTCCAATCGCACTGGTGGCCGGGGTCGTTTCCCTGTTGCCTGCATTAATCGCAACTGAACAGGCCCAAGCTGCCGAGCCATTTTATAAAGGCAAGCGGGTAACCCATTTCATCACATCAGGCAGCGGTGGTTCGGTTGACCTGATGAACCGGCTGGGCGCACGCCATGTCGGACGCAACATCCCGGGCAACCCCAGGGTGGTGGCTAAAAACAAGACCGGTGCCGGTGGCATTTTCGGGGCCAATTATATGTACATCCAGGCCCCCAAGGATGGCACCCAGACCGTCGGTTCTTTGATGTCGGTGCCGATGGCGCCCATGTTCTATGGCAAAAAAGGCCGCGGCAAAAACATCAAATTCGTACCAACGGAATTCAATTGGATCGGTGCACCGGCGCGCTTCGTTGCCGTTGCCATGTCCTGGCACACCTCGCCCGTCAAAAAATGGCAAGACCTTTTGAAGACAGAACTCGTCGTCGGCTCATCGGGTATGGGCAGTTCATCGACCGTCGATGCGATTTTCTTGAAAAACCTGCTTGGCTTTAAGTTCCGCGTGATCATCGGCTATCCCAGCGGCGGCGATATCGATCTCGCCATGGTCCGGGGTGAAACTCAGGGCCGCGCCATTAACGCGTGGGCAGGTGTCACCAGTCGCCATCCCGATTGGCTTCGCGATAAAAAGGTCAATATTTTGTATCAGCAGGGTCTCAAAGCTGATCCTAACGTACCGTCAAGCGTCCCACTTTTAATGGATCAAATCAAAGATCCCAGCATGCGGGAGCTTCTCAAGTTGAAAATGGCCCAGTACGAATTGGGCTATCCGGTCTATGCGCCCCCGGGCGTGCCCAAGGACCGCATCGCCATCCTGCGTAAGGCCTATGCCGACACCTATAAGGACCCCAAATATTTGGCCGAGGCCAAAAAGGCCCGAGTGTTGGTTGCCCCCATATCAGGCGAAAAATTGACCAAGCTTATCAACAGCATCTATTCGGCATCGCCTGCATTACAGGCGGAACTGCGCAGAAATCTCAAAGCTGGCAAGTTACAGAAAGCCAAGACCATCAAGGTCTCATCAGCCATCACGCAGCGATTGAAGAAGGGCAAGGTCATCGTCTTCATGGCCAAGGGCAAAACTGCCCATGCAAAAATCGGCAAAAAGACCAAGGTCTACATTAACAAAAAACGGATCAAAAATAGGAAAGCCAAAGTCAAGGCGCTCAAAACGGGCATGAAATGCTCGATCGTTTATTATGGCGAAATGAGCCAGGCGAAATCCGTCAAATGTAAATAAAGCGTCCCAAGACGCACCTATTAGCCGCCATCGGGATTATTCTCGATGGCGGTTTTTTATTCGGCTTTCAGCAACCGAAGCGCGTTCTTGAACAAAATATTGTCCCGCACTGCCGGCTCGAGCTCCAGCGCATCAATGGCTGACAAGCATTTATCGATGGGGCCATACGGTGCATCGGATGCAAATACCACGTGCCCATCGCCAAAAAAGCTCAGCCCCAACCGCAACGGATCAACCGCACCATGCATGGCGGTATCGCCGTAAAACATTTTTAAATAATCAATCAAATCCCGCGACAAGGCTTCCTTATAGGGGGCGTAATCTTCATCACTGGATCGTTTGCCCAGGTTCTTGAACGCCGTGGCCAGCCTTGCTTCGTGATAGGGAACAATGCCACCCAAATGATGGGTGATAATCTCTAACCCGGGGTTGCGTTCCAACACGCCGGTCAGCGACAAGCGCAACATGGTCAGTGACGTTTCATACGGCCAGCCAAGCGATATCCACGCTTCAAACCGGCTGATGTCTTCGCTGGGGAAATCTCTGGTTTCAGGCGTGCGCGCCGGATGCAGCCAGATGGGGCGATCCAGCGTGGCCATGGCATCAAAGACCGGCGAAAATTCCGGATCATCCAATGGCCTGCCGCCAACATTGGTAAACAGCTGCACCCCTTTGGCACCAAGGTCTTTGCACGCCCGATTGGCCTCAATCACAGCCGCTTCGGGGTTGTGCAGGGCAAGGGCTGCGATAAAGCCCGCAAACCGGTCTGGATGGCGCGCCACCAGTTCGGCCAAGGCATCATTGGCCGCCCGTGCCAGCTCAGCGCCAGCTTCGGGGTCTGTGAAATCTTCCAACGGCGGGTTGGGCAGGGCGATGACTTGGCGGTAATCACCAAATGGGTCCATCGATTGAAACCGCGCATCCATATCAAACAACAGCTTCATGGATCGGGTGCGTTTTCCAATCGGCCCAAGATCAAGGCCAAGAGCATCTATACGCTTGAATACAGAGCTCGGAAAAACATGGGTAAAAATATCAATGATCATGGGTGTCCCCCTGGAATATACAGGAAAAAGTTTTGCCAATTTAAGGACATAACACAAGGCCCCATTCACAAATTCAGGGCCAACCCCGTTCAAATAAACTGCGCCTTGCCTTTTCGGACCTATGATTTATGACTACATGTCCCTTTTTCTAGGGTGCCCCTCACGCGGGTTTTGGTCGCCAATGATACAAAAAATCAGGGAGTCTCAAGGTTGGCAGAACCCATAAGCGCTCCTATAAGCGAACCCATCCCCTTGCAGACCCAATTTGCGGTCTATGCGTCCGGCTATCTTTCCACCAGCATGTCAAACATGGCGGGAATGATCATTCCCCTGTGGGTGGTGCTGACGATGGACCCTTCCGCATTTACCATCGGGGTCATCATGGGTTCGCGCCATTTCCTGCCCGCCATTCTGGCGATCCATGGCGGGGCGATGATGGACCATCTTGGGGCCAAACGGGTGATGCTGGTCTTTGCCATCGTGGGCATGATCGTGCCCGTCCTGTATCCGGCAATCCCATGGATCGGGATGATCATTATCCTGCAGATGTTGGCCGGGCTGGCAACGACCATGTCGTGGATGGGGGCCCAAACCCTGATCGGCCAGGTAATGGGCGGAAACCCTGTCCATTCGGGCAGGCTGAGTTCTGCCGCATTATTGGGGAACCTGACGGTGCCGCTGATTATTGGTGCCGCCTGGGATCATTTGGGCGTCTGGGGCGCATTTATGACCATGTCTTTATGGGGGGGCGGCATGGTCGTTGCGGCCATCCTGTTGCCCGCACCGTCAAAAGAATTATCCCGGGGCACTGACAAAATCAATATCCGTGATTTCATCCCGAGGCTGTCTGGCTATCTGGAAGCCTTCGCGCTGTTATCTGTGCCCGCCATTGCCGTGGTGGTGATGGTATCGGTCATGCGCAACACCACCTATGCCGTCCGCAGTTCGTTTTATGTTGTCTATCTTGACAGCATCCAGTTCAGCGGCACCGAAATCGGATTTTTAATGTCGGCTGCCGGCAGTCTTGGTGCCATATCGGCACTACTGGTCGGCCCGGTGACAAAGGTCATAAAGCCGGTCATTTTGCTGTTCATCACCGTTACGTGCGCCATCATCTTTATCTCCCTCACCCCCTTGATGGCCACGTTCTGGCAATTAATGGTTATTGCCATGCTTTGGGGCGCATCGGTGGGCATGAGCATGCCCCTGATGTTTTCGATTATGGCACGCGCAGCGGATTCAAAATCCCAAGGCAAAAGCGTTGGCATTCGCCTGACCGCAAACCGTCTGGCCGCATCCGGCCTGCCGGTCCTGATGGGGGGCATTGCTGAAATTACCGGGATCGGCAACAGCTTCTTGGTCATTGGTGTTGTCATGCTGGCCAGTCTGGGGGGCGTTGCCCTTTATGCCCAACGGGTCATTGGGCCGCCAAAGGAATAAATCACCCGTGCAAGAAACTGGGTGGGCGAAAAATAATCCAGAGCCCACACCCGATGGCAACCATGGTGCCCCCAACCCAGTAAAAGCTGTGTTCCAGCCCAACCAGAGACACAACCCCGCCCATCACGGGGGGCAAAATGGTCTGCATCAAACGATTCAGTGAAATGCGCAGGCCCACCACCGTGCCTTGAGAACCAGAGGGCACCAATTTCGATGGAATCATAATCATCAACGGTTGGCTTATGCCCACGGAAAGCCCCCGCATGACCGTGACCAAAAGCAGGGACAAAAATACCCCCAACAACGGGGTGATGGTGATGGCGATAAGGGCCGCCAACACGGTCAGGTTCAAAAGCCGTACATCCCCGACGCGCCGTGCCAGAGGCGACACCGAAGCGGTGCCCACCAGCCCGGAAAAATTGAGACAAGCAAACACCACCCCGATTAATGTTCCGGTCAATCCCATCTCTTTCATATAAGCAATGAAGAAGGACGTCTGGATCGCCCCACCGGCAATATTGAGCACAGACCCTGCAATGGCCACGCCCATCAACGGGATGGAGAGCATGGCAAAGGCCTTTGTGTAATCTTCCAGACGCGGCAGAAAATCACGCGCCCTGAAAGGATCAGGTGCTTTTTGGACAAGCGATTTTGAAGAATCCTTGCCCCGGGGCAGTATTGAAACAGCCGCCATAAACAGCACCGCCCAAACAAAGGTCACCCCAAAGCCACCCTTTGGGCCGAACAGGTCCCACATAACGCCTGCCAAAAGCGGGCAAACAAGATGGCCCAATCGATTGCAAAAGCTGACCTGCCAGGTAAGCGATGGATCATCGCGGACCACCTGGCCCACCAATGTCTGGGCACCAACCCAGTTCATGGTCGAAGAAAGCCCCAAAATCAGGTTCAAGAGGGCGGCCATCCAAATCCAGGGTAGCAGTGGAAACAGGATCGGAACGATCAAACCGATGGCGGCAAAAAACAGCATGACCTGGCGCACGCCAAGACGATCCATCAAGACGCCGCCGTGAATGGACAGCATAAATGGCAACAGGGATCGGGCACCGATCACGATGCCAAAAACAAAAGGCGTTGGTTCCAGATATAGCGCCCAAAGCGGGATAACCACATTGGTTGCCCCATCGGAAAACAGGCCAGAGCCATACATGGCCAGCCGGGTACGCAGGGGAATTATCTTTGTCGTTGTCTCAGTCATGAACTGTTTCTATGCCACGGATTCCGGGACTGGCCCCAAAGCATCGCCTAAGCGCGCATCGATCCAGTCCGCAAATGCCAGCGTTGCATCATCACTGTCTTTTGGCCCAATCACCTGAAAACAAACCGGCATGTCATTGGGACCTGTAAAGCGCGGCACGTTAACCGCCGGGGCATACATCTGGGTCCACAGCCTGGAGAAATTGGCCCCAATCGCACGGTCATGGCCAATTTGGGCCTCGCCTGCCAAGCTGGGCGTGATGAAAACATCATAATCAGAAAACAAATCATTCATTTCTGCGCGCGCACCATTCAGGGTCTTTCCCGCACGCTCATAATCCTCAACCTTGAGCCTACGCGCCTCTTCAATGCGTTTGCGATTGTGATCGTTAAAGGCATCCGGGTGATTTTTGATTTCATCGGCCAACGATATCATCGCTTCCCAGCCATTGATGACTGAAAATTCAGGGATAATATCGCTAAATTTCTGGGGCAAGGTCACATCACTGACCGTTGCGCCCGCCTGGCCCAACACATTTGCGGCCCGTTCAATGGCGGCCTGCATGCAGGGTTCTGTCGTGTCCCAATCTGGCGTCCGCACAACACCGATGCGCACCGTTCCGGATCGGTCTATTTTATCTTTGTCCTGGGGTATCGCGCCGCCAGTTTGCACTGCGCGCATCAAGATCAAATCATCAACGCTGCGGGCAAACAGGCCAATGGTATCGATTGACGGCTTACAATGGCGAAAGCCTCCCCGATCAATGCCATCAAGGCTCGCTTTGTAGCCATAAACCCCACAATTGGCCGATGGGCCAATGACGGAGCCCCCGGTCTGGGACCCAACCGCCAGCGGGACCATGAAATCTGCCACAGACGCACCAGAGCCACTGGATGAAACCCCTGCGGTCCGGTCCGGATTATGAGGATTGCGCGTTTGGCGCGGCACCGGGCAGGCAAATTCGGTGGTCACGGTCTTGCCCATGATCACCATGCCAGCGGCCCGCAAGGCGGCAACGCAATTGGAATCCCGATCCGACCGTTCGCCCGCATAAGGGCCAAAGCCATGGGCCGTTGGCATATCAAGGGTGTCGAAAATATCTTTGATGCCGACCGGCACACCATGCAACACGCTTTTGCGCGCCATCCCATCCAATGTTTTTGCCTGCGCGATGGCATAATCGGGATCGATATAATCCCACGCATGAACCACCCCTTCACGGGCATCAATGCGGTCCAGACAATCGCGCACAATCGCCTCTGACGTAATATCCCCCGACGCCAGTTGGATCGCCGCATCCCTTGCCCCCAATGCATTGAGCCCCATGGGACCCATTTTCGCCAAATCAGCCATTTTTTTCCTAACCCTTAATCGATTTCCCTATTTATGGAGAACTGCCGCCCATCTTGCAAAGGTTTCACGGTCTCCCATCCGGAGAATTGATTTATTGATACCCTGCCATGTGTTAAGCCATTATCTAAATCAAGCATGATCAACCGCATTCATGCGGTTTGGTTTGATAATAATATCAAGGGGAACACCATGGCTTCAAAAGATACCGGCAGAACAACAGACGGTTTAGGGCGTCTGTATGACAGCGTTCTGGACACCATCGGCAACACGCCCTGTATCCGTATCAACAATCTGGCACCGGACCATGTCCGGCTTTACGTCAAAGCTGAATTTTTCAACCCCGCCGCTTCGGTCAAGGATCGTTTGGCCGTCAGCATCATCGAAGAAGCCGAACGCAGCGGTGCGCTTAAACCCGGCCAAACAGTGGTCGAGGCCACCAGCGGCAATACAGGCATTGGCCTTGCCATGGTTTGTGCCGCCACCGGACACCCGCTTGTGGTCACCATGGCCGACAGTTTTTCCATAGAACGCAGAAAGCTGATGCGCTTCATGGGTGCCAAGGTGGTGTTGACGCCCCGTGCTGAAAAAGGTCTTGGGATGGTTATGAAGGCCAAGGAACTGGCCGATGCCAATGGCTGGTTTCTTGCCAGTCAATTTGAAACCGAGGCCAATGCAAAAATCCATCAAAATACCACAGGCCGTGAAATTCTTGCGGATTTCGACGGGGATCGGCTGGACTATTGGGTGACGGGTTATGGCACCGGCGGCACGTTAACCGGTGTTGCCCGCGCCCTTCGCGACAAACGCCCTGATACCAAAATCATTCTCAGCGAACCTGCCAATGCATCATTGATCACCAGCGGTGTGCCCCAAGAACGCAATGAGGATGGTTCCCCTGCGGTCAGTCATTCCGCGTTCGAACCCCACCCCATTCAGGGCTGGACGCCTGATTTTATTCCGCTCGTCCTTCAAGAATCCATCGATCAATCTTTTTACGATGACATCATACCGATCCCGGGACCTGCTGGCATAGAATGGTCACAAAAGCTGGCACGACACGAAGGCATTGTGACGGGAATCTCTGGCGGGGCATCCTTTGCCGTGGCCATGCAGGTTGCCGTAAAAGCCGACCCTGATTCCGTCATCCTCTGCATGTTGCCCGATACCGGAGAGCGCTATATGTCAACGCCGCTGTTCGAAACAATAGAGCCGGAAATGACCGAGGATGAAAAGGCGCTGTCGGCTTCAACGCCGGGATACCAAATGCCCACAGATTGAGCAGACGGTTAGAGCGGCGCCCGATTATTTTGTTTCGGCCAAAATAGTTGCGGCGATCTTTTCGCCGATCATCAGGGTTGGGATATTGGTGTTTGCACAAGGCACCATGGGCATGATGGAGGCATCACAGACCCGCAAACCTTCCACCCCATACACCCGCCCCGATGGATCGGTCACGGCACCGGGGTCATCAACGGCCCCCATGCGATTGGTAGAACACGCATGCCAATGGCCCAGAACCGTGGAACGGATCCACTGTTCAATAACCAGATCATCGTCCATCAGGTCTTGCAGGCTTGGCCCATCGGCGATCATATTTTTAATGATCCAGCGCCTGAGCGGTGCGACCGCATCCATGGCCGTGGCCCCGGCCCAGGTCTGAAATGCATTCCAGCGGCTGTAAACTGCCAATTTTCGCGCATGATCGGAATAACTGATGGGGAACACCTGTTCCACCACATCCTGAACCTCATGATGGGCCTGAAGCTTCAAGACAAGTTTGACCCCTGCCACCAATCGCTTCATATCCCGGTCATCGGAAACCATATCAAAATCCACAATGGGATGATCATCCACATCCGCTGTCTTTAAACGAACTTCGCCGGTTGAAAATGATTTATTGACCCACACCATGATCACGCCAAGACGCGCCCCGATGGCATGCCAGGCCACCTTGTTTGTGGGGATGATATACATGTCCCCTGCCGGGCACCCCTCCAGCTTTGATGACCAGCGCAGCCCTGCGAACATCTGGCGGCGCAGGGTTTCTGGCAAGCGCGCATCGGGTTTCATGAAACAGCCCATATTGACGCCGGGATGTTCCATCAGGTGCTGGCCAACGCCCGCACGATCGGCCACAACATCAATGCCCAGTGCCGATAAATCTGCCGCCGGGCCAATGCCTGATCGCATCAACAAGGCAGGCGAATGAATGGCCCCCATGGACACAATCACTTCACGGGCACGAATTTCAATCCGCGCGCCTTTATGGCGCGCGATAACCCCCACCACCTTGCGGCCTTCGAACAACAGGCGCTCAACGTGGGTTTCACCCTGAATGGTAAAATTCGGGCGCGCGCGCGCTTCACGGGTCAGATAGCCCATGGCCGCAGAAACCCTGCGTTCATCCAAATTGGCATAGGCGACGGGGAAATAACCGTCACCAAAGGCCGCATTTTGGTCTTCGATATTAGACCAACCGGAATCGTCAATTGCGTTAATCACGGCGCGGCTGAACCCCGGCCAGGTATCGGGCATAAACCGCCGAAGATGGATTGGCCCATCTGACCCATGAAGCGGGCCACTGAAATCATGATCGGTTTCAAGCTTTTTGAAATAGGGCAGCACGCCGTCCCAATCCCAGCCCTTGGCACCGCGCGCGGCCCAGTCTTCATAATCGCTGGGCAGGCCCCGGTTGGATGCCATGCCATTGACCGATGAACCGCCGCCAATCACCCGGCCCTGGGTATACCGCCTGCGCGGGCGGCCATCGGGGGCATTGCCCGGGCGGGGCAGAAATGCCGCACTTAAACCCGTCCATGTAAAACGCGGGTTGCTGTGTGCCGTACCGGCGAAGGTATCGAGAATTTCAGAGGGTTCATCGCCGGGGGAAAAATCTTCGCCCGCCTCTAACAAAACCACCTGATTGGAGGCCCGCTCACTTAGCCGTGCCGCCAGCACACAGCCTGCAGAGCCGCCGCCCACAATGAGGTAATCAATATCTTTGCGTATCTCTAAACTCATCTGGATCAAACGGTCAGGCGGCCTCTACATCCAAAGGTGCAGATGCTGCAACCCCATCCAGTTCAACCCCGGCACCAAACAGGCCTTCACGCATGTAGCCCGGCAAGGTGCGGCCTTCTGGATCGCGCAGCCACAGGCGCATCAGGTGGCGCTTGCGTTCCGGTTCCGGGAAATCTTCAAAGGATCTGCGCGAATGCAACAAGACATGATTGTGAAGCAGTTGAATATCACCAGCCTGAAACAATATATCGGTGGCGCATTCTTCTACGGTGGCACGATAGAGCTCGATGGCTTCTTTTTGGGCCGGGGTAAAATCAGGAACGCCCGGTAGGCCCTGGGCCTTGATGACATAAGAAGACAACCCACGGGCAGAGAAAACACCCTGTTCAAACATGAAAATAGGCTGCGTGAAATAGGGTAATTCATCGGCTGAATTGGTTTGTTGATGTTTGGTCCAGTGCCAATCGTTGCACAATTCACGGACCAGATCGGGGCGTTGTTCAAGAATGCGATTATACAGCGTGATTGAGCTGGCAACCCGGCTTTCGCCGCCGCTTTTGCCCTGTTTCAAGCAAAGCAACCCGACATAATCACTGTGATCGGCATGAAATTTCATTTCGGCCTTGGTCAGGTACCCTCGGGTATTGGGATCAGAATAATCCCCACCCAGATCCTTAACGTGACCCAACACATGGCCCTGTGCATTTTGGCGCAAGGGATGGCCAAGATGGGTGCCAATCCCGAAATAGGCCATGGCCGATGCCTCAACCCCCATGGCATCAACGGGCAATCCCCGCAGCATGACAAGGCCGCGCCCATCCAGCAATTCATGGCGGATGTCTTTTAAAGTCTCGGCAAATGCGCCCGCTTGAAAATCGCCGTGCTTCATATCAACGATGCCTTTGCCGCCTGCGCGTATGGCTTCGACGCCTGCGGTCAGATCGCCAATATCCTGATCAGACAGATGGTAAATCCAGTCCTCGTTGCTGGTCAGGTCTTCGGGGTTCCAGCCCGCAGGATCGACAATCGGTTCCCCGACCACTGCGGGTTCGCGGCGGGCGGTTTTAAACGTGCGGAAATCATTCATAATATGGCCTTCATCTAAAGAGCGGTGATTTCTGTGGTTTCGATGATTGCTGTGATTATAAGCTAACTAAGTAAATTCTGATAGGCCAACGGGCATTATCAACGCGAAAAAGGGTTCGCTGATCGCAAAAAATGCGCTAAAAATGCGCAACTTTTTAAAAACCAGGGCGATATTCCCGCCTTTATTCATCCAATTCTCCTTATTTTCTGCCATTTTTCCCTGAATGTTCTGCTTGGGGGGCATATAAGGGGTGTTTATCTGGGACGATTTGAGACCGATGCAAACTGATCATAAAAATGTCCTCGTTCTTGGCACCTGCCAGATGCTGGCCGGCACAGGCCGGGGCCTGTTTATGGTGACCTCCCCTGCTGTCGCACTGGGGATTGCCCCGCATTTGGCACTGGCCACCCTGCCCACTGCGCTGATCGTGATCGGCACTGCCATTGGTGCCATGCCGGCATCGTTGTTCATGCGCCGGGTTGGTCGAAAAACCGGTTTCATCTGTGGCACCACAATTGCCACCCTCAGTGGTGCCGCATGCGTCGCTGCCGTCATCTTGGAAAATTTCTATCTCTTGGCCCTTGGCGGTTTTCTGTATGGGATATTTGCCAGTTTTGCCCAACTCTATCGGTTCGCCGTGGCCGATGTGGCATCTGAACATTTCCGCGCCAAAGCCATTTCGCTGGTGCTGGCCGGTGGCGTGTTTGCCGGCCTTGCCGGACCTAATCTTGCGAATTGGGGAAAGGGGCTGATTGATAATCATCTGTTCGCCGGATCGTTCCTGTTCACCATTGTGGCCGGTCTGCTGGCAGCGGTTATCTTGCTGTTTCTCAGCATCCCTAACCTGACCAAGGCACAACGCGATGGCCCCCAGCGTCCCTTGATCGAAATTATGAAGCAGCCGGTGTTTATCACGGCTGCGGTTTCCGCAACGGTCGCCCAATGCGTGATGAACTTTCTGATGACGGCGACACCCATCGCCATGATTGCCCAATCGGGCCACAGCTTTGGGTCTGTCGCCTTCGTCATTTCTTCGCATACCGTGGCCATGTACGCGCCCGGATTTTTCACAGGGTCGCTGGTCAAACGATTTGGCGAGATCAAGATGATTGCGGCTGGCCTGACCCTTGAGGCGGGCTGCATCGTTATTGCGCTGTCGGGCATTGCTGTTTTCGATTTCTGGCTCTCAATGGTTTTCCTTGGGCTTGGCTGGAATTTTACCTACACCGCCGCGACCAGCCTGATGACCACCGCCTATACCCCGGCCGAGCGCGCAAAAACCCAAGGCATGATGAACCAGATTGTCTACACCGTAGTGGCAATCGGTTCATTATCGTCCGGCGCGTTCATTCATTTCTTCGGCTGGAACTGGGTCAACATCGGCGCCATGCCCTTGCTTGTCATCGCCGCCATCGTGACAATTTGGTTTGATTCCACAAAACGGAAACCAGCGCTCGCCGGGGGGCAATGATGGGCAAAATCCCTCTGCGCACCTGGTGTTTAAAACTTTAAAGCTTGAAGGCGGACTTTGTCCTTGGCCGCGCTACCGCTGTTTGGTGCCAAGGTTACAACTACTTTGTAATGAAGGTAGGCCTCTTTTATTTTCCCAAGCTGTGCCATAATCTCTGCCAGAAAAATGAGCATTGGCATCTGAAGGGGCATGTTTCAAACCCTCTTTAAACTTGCTTGATGCAATTTTGTGCCCCATTTTGTAGCCCATTATAAATATCCCACCAAAAACATAACGTTTTCAATGGGATATTTTATAATAATGGCGGAGAGAGAGGGATTCGAACCCTCGAGACGGTTGCCCGCCTACACGCTTTCCAAGCGTGCGCCTTCAGCCACTCGGCCACCTCTCCGTTGCGGCAAACTTATAGCCCGGATGCTAACCAATTCCTACCATTCGTAGAAAAAAACCGCCAAAATCTGCAGATAAAGTGCGAATTGCGCTTAAGGATTCAATTTTTCTCAAAAACAGGGTGTTGCGATTAATTTACATACGGCGTTAAGGTTGCCCCCACGTACCGGCTTTTGGACATTTACTGACTGACAAGCCCCAAGCTGGACGTGATCGGGGGGGGGAAATGATCGGCCGAAGTATCGGAGCTTTGCTTCTGTTTGCAGCCCTTGGCGCTGCTGGATATGAGATTTTTATGTGGGTCGCCAGTGGCGCCCATGAGATCGTCTCTGCGGGCGGATTATGGTATTTGATCCACCGCTCCAGCCTGAATGCAGCCCAGGCCATCACCCAACGATACCTGTTTCCATGGCTGTGGGACCCGGCCATCGCCTGGGTCTTGGTGCAACCCGCATGGGCGGTGTTAGGCCTGCCCGGATTGGCACTGGCGGCTATCTGTCGCCCGGCACGCAAGGTGCGCGGCATTTTCAGGAAACACTAAATATCAGGTGTCACCAGATTTAAGGGCTGCAATAAAAGCGGTCTGAGGAATTTCTACATTGCCGATAGACCGCATGCGTTTCTTGCCCGCTTTTTGCTTGTCCAACAATTTGCGCTTGCGCGAAATATCGCCGCCATAACATTTTGCGGTCACGTCCTTGCGCATGGCAGCCAGGGTTTCGCGCGCAATCACCTTGCCGCCAATGGCCGCCTGAAGGGCCACTTTGAACAACTGGCGCGGGATCAGGTCTTTCAGGCGCGAGCACAAATGCCGCCCCCGGCTTTCCGCCTGTGACCGATGCACCACCATGGACAGCGCATCCAACGGATCGCCATTGACCAGAATGGCAAGCTTCACCAGATCACTTTCCCGGTACCCATCCAACTGATAATCGAAACTGGCATAGCCCCGCGACACCGATTTCAGGCGGTCGTAAAAATCATAGACCACCTCATTTAAGGGCAAGAGATAAATCACCATGGCCCGGTCCCCGGCATAGGTCAGTTCCACCTGTTCGCCCCGGCGTTCCTGACACAAAGACAACACCGCCCCAAGGTAGTCATCGGGCACCAAAATGGTAGCCCGGATCCAGGGTTCATCCATGGATGCAATATGCACCGGGTCTGGCATGTCGGCGGGATTGTGCAGTTCTTTGGTGGTGCCGTTATTGTGGTGGACGGCATAAACCACGCTGGGTGCCGTGGTAATGAGATCGAGGTTAAATTCGCGCTCCAGCCTTTCCTGAATAATTTCCAGATGCAAAAGGCCCAAAAACCCGCAGCGAAATCCCAGCCCAAGGGCGGCTGAGGTTTCCGCCTGAAATTCAAAACTGGCGTCGTTCAAAGCCAGTTTACCCATGGATTCGCGCAGCTTTCCGAAATCATCGGCATCAACCGGGAACATCCCGCAGAACACCACCGGTTGGCTTGGCTTAAAGCCTGCAAGCGCCGTTTCACAGGGGCGGCGTTCTTCGGTGATGGTATCGCCCACCTGGCAATCTTGAATGGTTTTGATCGAAGCTGCGATATAGCCGACCGAGCCCGGCCCCAATTGATCTACCTTCAACGGTTTTGGCGTAAACACGCCGACCTCGTCAATTGTATGGAGGGCACCGGTGCCCAGCATCTCAATCTTCATGCCCTTTGTGATCACGCCATCACGAACGCGCACCAGAACGACAACGCCCAGATATGAATCGTACCACGAATCCACCAGCATCGCCTTTAAGGGGGACGCCTCATCCCCCGTAGGTGCGGGCAAGCGGGAAACCATGGCTTCAAGCACTTCTTCGATGCCCTGTCCGGTTTTGGCAGACACCGAAATAGCATCTGAGGCATCAAGGCCAATCACATCTTCAATTTCGGAACGGATGCGTTCGGGTTCTGCCGCTGGCAGGTCGATCTTGTTCAGCACAGGCACTATTTCATGACCCGCATCAATGGCAAGATAGGCATTGGCAAGGGTCTGTGCCTCAACACCCTGGCTTGCATCGACCACCAAAAGCGACCCTTCGCATGCCGCCAATGACCGCGACACTTCATAGGTGAAATCCACATGCCCCGGGGTATCCATGAGGTTCAGCTCATAGATTTCACCATTCTTTGCGGTGTACATCAGCCGAACGGTTTGGGCCTTGATGGTGATGCCGCGTTCGCGTTCAATTTCCATTGAATCAAGGACTTGTTCCCGCTCTTCGCGCGCGGTTAATCCACCACAGGTGCCAATCAACCGATCCGCCAGGGTCGATTTGCCATGATCAATATGGGCAATGATCGCAAAATTGCGGATATGGGAAAGCTCAGTCATGAAAAATTCTGGCCTTCACGCCGGTTACTGGAAAATCATTCAAAAAAATCATCCCCGAAGCGTCGCACCGGTGGCCTTTGCCACCGCGGCGACAATCTTTTTCGATACCGCATCAATGTCGGCATCGGTCAGGGTTGCCTTAACCGGCTGCAAGGTTACCTCGACTGCCAGCGATTGACTGCCTTCGGGAACGCCTTCACCGGTATAGACATCAAATATTCGTGCCCCTGAAATCAGGGCCTTATCAGCCGAGCGAACGGCCCGCAATACATCCTGGGCAGAAACATCCGTGCTGGTCAGAAAAGCAAAATCGCGTTTCACGGCCTGAAGGGATGACAGATCAAGGCGTCCACGCGCCTTTCCAGATTTAGACCGGCTTTCGGGAATGGCATTCAGCATCACTTCAAATCCGGCAACCGGGCCTGCGATATCCATCGCTGCCAAAACGCCCGGATGGAGTTCCCCAAACGTTGCCAGAATATTTTTTGGCCCCATTTGAAGTGTCCCGGAACGGCCCGGATGATACCAATCAGGCGCAATAGCCACCACCTGAAGGGCAGCAATGTTTACCCCACATTCGGCCAAAATTGCTTCTGCATCTGCCCGTGCATCAAACGCATCCACGGCGCGTGGTTGTCTTGCCCAATGACGCGGACCGGTTTGGCCGGCACGCACGCCGCCCGCAATCAAGGCCTGGCCTTCGGGCGTGGCATTGGCATAGGACGGGCCGACTTCGAACAAACCAATGTCGCCAAAACCTCTGTCCGCATTGCGCCCAACTGCGGCCAAAAGGGCCGGCAGAATAGAAGGCCGCATATCGGTCAGTTCCGATGATATGGGGTTTTGTAATTTTAATTCAGCCGATCCGCCGCCAAACAATTTGGCATGGTCTTCGGCAATAAAGGAATAGGTGACGGCCTCATTCATCCCGCGAGCAGCCAGGGCGCGGCGGGAAAAACCAGAGCGGCGCTGGGTCGGGGTTTCCAAAGACCGCGATAACGTCCCAAGCTTTGGCAACGCCACGGCGGGGATGGTGTCATAGCCTTCGATGCGCAACACTTCTTCGACCAGATCGGCCGAACAGGTAACATCCGGCCGCCAGCTGGGGATTGTAATCTGCAATCCGCCCGTGGCTTTTTTGGCATCAAACCCAAGGGCGCTCAGAATTTCGCTGATGCGGGTTTCCGGCAATTCTATGCCGCCACGCCGATGCACTTCGGACGCTGCAAAAACCAGCGTTGAACTGGTATCTGCGGATTTTCCTGCCTCAACCACGTCGCCTGCTTCTCCACCGCAAAGATCAAGGATCAATTGCGTTGCAGCCTCAATGCCCGGAAGCGTCGATGCGGGATCAACGCCGCGTTCAAACCGGTACCTCGCATCGGATTCAATGCCCAACCTGCGCCCGGTCATTGCGGTTCGAATAGGATCAAAGCTGGCCGCTTCCAAAACCACATTGGTGGTGGTCTCGGTACAACCAGTGGAAATGCCCCCCATGATCCCACCAAGGCTTAAAACACCATCATCATCGGCAATCACACAGGCACCGTCTTCCACGTCATAGGTTACCCCATCAAGGGCAGCCAATTTTTCACCTTTTTTGGACAAGCGCACGGTGAGGTTCCCGGCAATGGTATCTTGATCAAACACATGCAGCGGCCGACCCCGGTCCATGGTGAAATAATTGGTGATATCCACCAACACCGATATCGGGCGAAGGCCGACCGCAATCAATTTTTCCTTCAGCCAATCGGGGCTTTCCCCGTTTTTAACGCCCCGGATCACCCGCCCCACAAAATGCGGACAGGCGTTTGATGCATCATCTGGAAAATCTATTGTAATCCCAATAATGTCTTTTACGGTGCCTTTTACGGTTGCTGGCATCATTGGTTTCAAGCTGCCCAACCCAGCGGCCGCCAGATCGCGGGCAATCCCGTAGACGCCCAGACAATCGCCCCGGTTGGGGGTGATGGCAATTTCAATAACGGTGTCCGTCAGGCCAAGCGCCTCTGCCGCAGGTGCGCCAAGGACGGCATCATCGGACAATTCGATAATGCCATCATGATCATCACTGAGCTCCAGCTCGGCGGCTGAACACATCATGCCGGTGGATTCGACCCCTCGGATTTTGACCTTTCGCAAGGTCATGTCAGAACCCGGCACATAAACGCCAACCCCCGCAAACACACCTTTCAGGCCGGCGCGGGCATTGGGTGCGCCACAAACCACCTGAACCAGCTCACCATCATCGGCACCGGTATTCACGGTGCAAACCTGAAGTTTATCGGCATCGGGATGGGGATCTGCGGTGACAATTTCGCCAACGGTGAAGTCGCTCAAATTTTCTGCGCGGTCGGTGATGCTCTCAACCTCAAGGCCAAGAGCGGTGAGGGCCACAGAAATTTCATCCAAACTTGCGGTAGTATCAAGATGTTCTTTAAGCCAACCAACGGTGAACTTCATCGTGCCAACCCCCTGACAAGACTGGGTTGGTCAAGAGATGCAAAACCAAAATGGCGCAGCCAGCGCAGATCAGATTCATAAAAGGTGCGCAGATCAGGGATGCCGTATTTCAACATGGCAATGCGTTCCACGCCCATACCAAAGGCAAAGCCCTGCCATTCATCGGCATCCAGACCGCAATTTTTCAAGACATTGGGGTGGACCATGCCGGCCCCTAGAATTTCAAGCCAGTCGTCTCCGGCACCAATGCGCAATTCACCATTGGCGCGCGAACAGCCAATGTCCACTTCACAGCTGGGTTCGGTGAAGGGAAAATAACTGGGCCGAAAGCGAAGGGGCAAATCATCCACTTCGAAATAGGCGCGGCAGAAATCTTCCAGACACCCTTTCAGGTGCCCCATATGGGTGCGCTTATCAATGACCAGCCCTTCGATCTGGTGGAACATGGGCGTGTGGGTCATGTCAGAATCACAGCGATAGGTCCTACCCATGGCAATGATGCGGTGCGGTGCGGGCGTGCGCATCATGGTGCGAATTTGCACCGGCGATGTATGGGTGCGCAAAACGCGTCCCGGGCCACCGGCATCAGCAGTGCCATCTTGTTCTGCTGGCGGCAAATAGAACGTGTCGTGCATTTGGCGTGCGGGATGATCTTCGGGAATGTTCAGGGCTGTGAAATTATGGAAATCGTCTTCCAGATCCGGGCCTTCTGCCACTGAAAAACCCATTTCCCCAAAAATGGCCATCAATTCATCCATGGTTTGGCTGACAGGATGGATGGTGCCCCGGCTTTCGGGGGCGGCACTTAACGTAACGTCGATGCGCTCTGCCTGCAGCCTTTGATCAAGGTCTTGAGCACTTAAGGCCGCTTTGCGATCTTCGACGGCATCGGCCACTTCTGTTTTCAGGGCATTGAGCGCCTGGCCTGCAGCTTTGCGGGCATCGCCATCAAGGGAGCCTAAGCCCTTCATGGCATCGGTGATGGAACCCTTGCGGCCAAGGGCGGCCACGCGCACGTCTTCAAGCGCATCCAAATCCTGGGCGTCACTAACGGCTTTAAGAATGTCCTGTTTCAGGCGGGCTTCATCGGCCATGGCTGGGAACACGCCTCCTTCGGCATTAACGGATTATGGCTTGCTCAGTTACATATAACAAAAGGGGCTGTTCACACAGCCCCTTTTGGATTTTCTGCCATCATTGGGGCGGTTCGTTACGCTGCCTTTGCAAGGGCGGCGCGAGCCTGATCAACGATGGTGGTAAAGGCTGCCGGGTCACGGGCCGCGATATCGGCCAGAACCTTACGATCAATCTCAATGCCAGCACGGCTGATGCCGTTCATAAGCTGGGAATAGGTCAGACCATTCAAACGGGCACCTGCATTAATGCGGCGGATCCACAATGAACGGAATTCACGCTTGCGCGCTTTGCGGTCACGATAGGCATATTGCAGCCCTTTTTCGACACGCTGGATAGCTGTGCGAAAGCAATTATTGGCACGGCCACGATAACCAGCGGCCATATCCGTAATTTTTTTATGCCGAGCGTGCGTTGTCACGCCTCTCTTTACACGAGCCATTCTTTTAATCCTTAAATTCGGCCCCTACAGATAGGGCAAAAATTTCCTGACAATTACTGCATCAGACTTAGCCAGAACAAATGAACCGCGTGAGGTGCGCTTCATCTTCTGCGTCCGTTTGCGCAGGTTGTGCCGCTTGAAGGCAAAATGACCCATCACCTTACCGGTGCCGGTGACTTTAAAGCGCTTCTTGGCGCCGCTTTTTGACTTCAATTTAGGCATATCTTCAATTCCCTGCGTCACCCCAAGGGGGCAAATATACAACAAAGGGGCCGACAACACACCGACCCGAGCGCATGCTTATAAAGGGCTGCGCCATAGAATGCAAGCGGTTGGCACCGATTTTAGCAACATATTCACGGGCATTTTTGGAGACCTGTCTGCTGGCCAAAAAGCCTGATCCGGGCGCCCCCCCGTATTAAACACGGGTTTGGCTAAATTCCGGGATATTTTCGACAAAAATGCTGCAAAATGGGTGTCGAGGCCGGGATTACCTGGCCGCAATCACCATGACCATCTGGCGGCCTTCCATTTTAGGCATGGATTCAACCTTGGCTTTTTCAGCCAAAGCTTCACGCACCCGGGTCAGGACCTTGATGCCCAGATCTTGGTGCAGGAATTCACGCCCCCGGAAGCGAATGGTCACCTTGACCTTGTCGCCTTCGTCCAGAAACTTATTAATGGCCCGCATTTTCACATCGTAATCATGCTGTTCAATGCCGGGACGCATCTTGATTTCTTTAACGTCAATGGTCTTTTGCTTTTTGCGTGCCTCGTTGGCCTTTTTCTGGGCCTGGTACTTGAACTTGCCATAATCGAGGATTTTGCAGACGGGCGGATCAGCGTTGGGGGAAATTTCCACCAGATCAAGGCCCACATCTGCGGCCCGGTCCAAGGCGTCATTGATGGCCATGACGCCAAGCATTTCGCCGTCTTCACCAACAACGCGCACGTTATCAGAAACAATATTTTCGTTTACACGGGGCCCGCCGCGTTGGGGGGGCCCTGAAAAGGATGGTCTGGCTATGGATCGTGCTCCAACAGTTGTTAATTACGTTAGGCTTGCGCCCACAAAAAGCCGCCTGAATTGCCGGTTTTATCAATTCCGACAATCCACAAGTTTCGTTTATAGATATGAACGGATGATTACCTGCCAGCAGTTTCTATAACAGGGGCTTTGGCCTCGTCGCGCAGTGTATCGCGGGCGTCGTCAAGCGCAAGCACTTCTTGAGCCTTGGATCCCAGCCTGCGGACCGCCACAGTGCGGTTTTCGGCCTCTCGCTTCCCAATCGCAAGGATGACAGGTACCTTGGCATGGGAATGTTCCCGGACTTTGTAGCCAATTTTTTCATTGGAAACATCAAGAAAACAGCGCATGCCAGCCTTTGACAGCGTGTCAAAGACCTCTAGGGCATAGTCATCGCCATCCGATGTGATAGTGGCAATGGCCACTTGAACCGGTGCCAGCCACAACGGAAAGGCGCCTGCATGTTCTTCGATTAAAATGCCAATAAACCGCTCCAGAGAACCCAAAATGGCCCGATGCAGCATAACCGGGCGGTGACGCGCACCGTCTTCGCCCACATATGACGCATCCAATCGTTCTGGCAACACGAAATCCACCTGCAAGGTGCCGCATTGCCAATCGCGGCCAATGGCATCGCGGAGCACAAATTCAAGCTTTGGTCCGTAAAAAGCACCCTCCCCTGCGTTCAGGGTCGTTTCAAGGCCTGCTGCATCCACCGCTTCGCGAAGGGCGCCTTCGGCCTTGTCCCAGACGGAATCTTCGCCGGCACGGACTTCGGGACGGTCTGAAAATTTCACCACCACGTCGGTGAAGCCAAAATCGCGATAAACGCTCAGCAGCAAATCACAGAAAGATTTGGTTTCCGATGTGATCTGATCTTCGGTACAAAAAATATGGGCATCATCCTGGGTAAAGGCACGCACCCGCATCAACCCGTGCAAGGCACCGGAGGGTTCATTGCGATGACACGATCCAAATTCGGCCATGCGCAAGGGCAGGTCGCGATAGCTTTTGATGCCTTGGCGAAAAATCTGAACATGGCAGGGACAATTCATGGGCTTTAGGGCCAGAACACGTTCTTCAGATTCCGCCGTAAACATATGTTCGCGAAATTTTTCCCAATGCCCCGATGCTTCCCACAATCCCCGATCCACCAAGGTTGGGGTTTTAACCTCAACATAATTTTCGGCTTCAAGGCGTTCGCGAATATAGCTTTCCACGGTGCGATACAGTTGCCAACCTTTGGGGTGCCAGAAAATAGACCCCATGGCTTCTTCTTGCATGTGGAACAGGCCCATGGAACGGCCAAGGCGGCGGTGATCCCGGCGTTCTGCCTCTTCCAGACGATGCAGATAAGCATCCAGCGCTTTTTTATCGCCCCAGGCAGTGCCATAAATCCGTTGCAGCATTTCATTGTTCGAATCGCCGCGCCAATAGGCACCAGCCAGTTTCATCAGCTTGAATGCCTGGCCCAGCTTACCCGTTGATGGCAGATGTGGCCCCCGGCAAAGATCGACAAAATCACCTTGGCGATAAAGGGTGACGTCTTCTTCTAGTGGCAGGCCCTCAATGATTTCTGCCTTGTAATGTTCGCCCGCATTCTTGAAAAACTCGATGGCTTCATTGCGGTCCATCACTTCGCGGGAAATCACCTCGTCGCGCTTGACGATATCGGCCATGCGCGCCTCTATCTTTTCCAGATCATCGGGTGTGAAAGGATCGGCGCGGGAAAAATCATAATAAAAGCCGTTTTCGATTGCAGGCCCGATGGTGACCTGAACATCGGGATACAGTTCCTTCACCGCTTCGGCCATCACATGGGCCGCATCGTGGCGCAGCAGGTCCAGGGCGTCATCGCTTTTTGCCGTGACAATTTCCACCGTGCAATCGCCATCAAAGGGTCTGGAAAGATCCCACAAGGCGCCATCCACCCGAACAGCCAAGGCCGCCTTGGCAAGGCCCGGTCCGATATCGGCGGCCAAAACCGCGCCCGATGATCCTTGTGCCAGATCCCTGGTCGATCCGTCTGGAAGTGTGATGGTGATGTCAGTCATAGGGTCTCATAATCCGTCTGGGTTATTTTCGGGCGAGAGTACTTTGGTTAACGGTTCTGTCAAGCATGACAAAATACTTACTTGTTTGTCGTCGTTCTCGGTTAAAGGCCCCTTAACGCAACACCATTGTGTCGCGGACCACATCCACCGATAGATCAGACAAAGGATCGGCACGAAGCGCGCTTACCGTTTCCCCTGGGCTTTCATTCCCCGGAATTCGGCCCGGCCCTTCATTGGGGCCTCTGGGCCGGTTCATTTCAGGGTTTGACGTGCCAGAATACAAAACCAAACACGGACAGCCCATTGGTGCGATCAGATGCATTGGGCCGGTATCATTGCCAACCGCCCCTGCCGCATCCCGGGCCAACGCCATAACCTCCATAATGGGGGAATCCCCACACAGGTTAAGGGCATTGTCACAAGCATTGGCAATTTCAGCGCAGGCGTCTGCTTCGTTCGACGTGCCAATCACCACAGGCCGGAAGCCATCGGCTTCCAGTTGCACCGCCAGCGCCGCGTAGTTACCGGCAGGCCAGCGCTTTTGCGGATGATCCTTTGATCCCCCCGGAACCAAAAGCACATAAGGCGTTTTGTTTTCAACAAGATGATGTCTGGAAACATCCGCCTTAACCCATGAAAAATCCAACGGGGGATAATCTTCGATGGGAATACCAGCGATTGCCAATTGATCCGCTTGGCGTTCCAGCGTGTGTTTTGTGGTGCGGTCCGCACGATCATGACGGTGGGAACACCCCCGCACAATGCCCGACCATTCAGGGCGGAGTCTTGCAAAAGGCCAGCCTAAAAGACGGAAATAAAACCCGGTCCTATCCGCTGTCTGAAGATCATAAATGCGATCAAACTGCCCACCCAGAAGCCTTTTTTGAAGCGCGCGGAACTGAGAAACCTGAAAAATTCCGGGCCGGTCATCGCACCAGACATCATCGAACAAACCAAAAGCCTTGGCCATCGGTGCAAGTGAGGGGATGGTCAACACGCTCAGGTGCGCGTGCTTATGATGGGATCGGATCGCCGTCATGGCACGGTAGCTCAGGATAAAATCTCCGAGCGCCCCTAGCTTAATAATCAGTATCCGTTCCATAATTTTGCTCAGACAACCGTGCCTTCCGGGGCATCTTCATCCCATAGCAATTCGCTATAGACGCCCAGGGTCTGCGCACACATTCTATCGTTGGTAAAATTTTCCCGGATTGTATTCATCGCTTCTGTGGCCAGACGATGGCGTGCGCCGGCATTCAATGAAAGGGCCGCATGCAGCGCACCTGCAAGGGCTTCGGAATTTCCCGGCGTGTACAGCCAGCCGGTTTTTTTGTCGTTCACAATTTCCAGCGCGCCCCCATGGGCCGGGCCAACCACGGGCCTGCCCATGGCAAGTGCCTCAGCCAGAACACGGCCAAACGCTTCGGGTTTCGATGCCGCCGACACCACAACATCGGACAACATATAAGCCGCAGGCAGATCACGGGAATAATCAACAAACCGCAACAGGTCTTCGACCCCATGGGCACGGGCCGAATTTTCCAGCGTCGCGGTATAATCCTTGCTGGCCGTATCAACCCCCACCATGACACACAGCACATCGCGTCTGCCAAGGCGGGCCAGTGCTTCGATCACAATTTCATGACCCTTCCAGCGGGCGAACCTTCCCGGCATCAAGATCACCTGGCGGTCATCTGGCAATTGCCAACGCGTGGAAAGCTGGATCATCCGTTCCTGGGTCACATTTTCAGGATTAAACAGGCCAACATCAACGCCGCGATGAATCATGCGGATATATTCACGGCCAAGCCGATAATGATCCTGAATGTGGCGGGCAATAAATTCTGAAATGGCAATGACCCGCTCTCCCCGGGTCATCACAGCATTGTACAACCGCTTTGCCACGCCATTGGCACCATAGGTGCCGTGAAAGGTGGTGATAAAATGAATGCCCGCCTTTTTGGCAGCCAATTCCGCAGTCCAGGCCGGGGCGCGGGATCGGGCATGGATGATATTGGCGCCATACTCTTTGATGACACGCTGCAACCGACCAATGTTTCTGAACATAACCATGGGGTTCTTGGAATGGACCGGCAAGGTAACATGGGGAATATCGTGGCGTTCCAGCTCTCGCGCCATGGCACCGCCTGCCGATACAATCACCGCACCCCAGCCCGCTTTTTTCAATGCAATGGCAACATCAATGGTGCCGCGCTCTACCCCGCCCGCCTCCAGACGCGGGAGAACTTGCAGTACCACAGGCGCACGGGTTTCCGAGGCCGGTGTTTCGGTGCTAGATTCCGGACTGGATGCCGGGGGTAGGTCTGTTTTTGTGGGTTTAGCCATAGAGTCCCGGTTATCGCTGATGACAGGGTAGAAATGCAAGAAAATCAAGAAAACATCAAGATATTAGCACGCGAGCATGGGCCGTCCATCGCCTATGCACAAACCCCCGGTGCGACCGGGGCGACCGGAGCAAAAAGCACACAAGATGCACCGGGACTGGTGTTCCTTGGCGGCTTCATGTCGGACATGACCGGCACCAAGGCGATATGGCTTGAAAATTTTGCAAAATCCAAAGGCTTTGCCTTTTTGCGGTTTGACTATTCTGGCCACGGCCAGTCTGGGGGCAATTTTGAAGACGGCACCATTGGAAGCTGGCTGGAAGATGTTTTGCATGTTCTGGATCATCTGACATCCGGGCCACAACTGTTAATCGGTTCTTCCATGGGCGGGTGGCTGGCACTGTTGGCAACCCTTCAACGCCCCGAACACATTTGCGGTCTGGTCGGGCTGGCCGCAGCACCGGATTTCACCGAAGATCTGGTCCACAATGAATTAACCCCAAAGCAACGCGAAACCATGATGCGCGATGGCGTAGTCTATCAACCGTCTGATTATGGTGATCAACCCTACGCTTTTACTCGCGATTTGGTTGAAGACGGCCGACGACACCTTCTTTTAACGGCCCCCATCAAACTTGAGTGTCCAGTGCACCTGCTTCATGGCTACAACGATACCGATGTCCCATGGCAACGATCCCTGACGCTTTTAGCCCAACTTCAGGCGGGCCAGATGGCGCCAGCCGACATCAAGGCCACCTTGATCCCGGACGCAGACCATCGATTGGCCAGAGACGTTGATCTTGACCGGATTGGGGAAACGGTGATGGATGTCTTAAACGCCGTAAAGCCAGACTGATTTTAGCTTAAGGGTGTTCGTTGTCTGGCCGGTTGAGATGTTCGCGGGCGAATGCCTCCCAATCCCCATCAGGGCTGTCACAGATTGCCACCTTATCGGCTTCTTCCAGACTTTTGGGTGCGATGCGCATAGAAATGCCGCCGCCCCGCCATAAATCTCGCCAGCCCTGTTCAGAACCAAATGACATCTCCAGAACCCGAACACGCAGCTTTTTCAAAACCCATTTCGGCAGGATCAACAAACATGCGAACAAGCCCGCCGCCAACAATGAAAACCCTGCCGCCATGCCCGATGTCAGAATCGTGTACAAAGACAAAAACACCACCAGCCCTACTGGGCCCCAGTTTTCATAGGCATTAAACACCGGAGACCCCGGCCTGTTCAGGACGGCCAATTTGGTGCCGAAATGTACCCAGCCCAACAAATAGGCGCGATAGAGCAATTCGTGGGGGGTTTCATCCCCGGTGCGAGGCCCCAATTCGTCAAGAGGCAGGGGATCGGGATTGGTATTTTTTTTCATGGTGATGGGAAATCCGTAGCTAAGTTACTCAAAAATCAAGGTTGGCATAATGCTTTGGCGGTGGCATGCCGGGAATATGGTCGGCCAATAAAGACCGAAAGGATGGCCGGGATTTTATTCGCGCATACCAGTCTTTCGCCGGTCCATATTGATCCCATGGCACATCGCCGATGTAATCAAGCGTCGAAAGATGAACGGCAGCGCATATATCTGCAAGGGAAAAGAAATCCCCCGCCAGCCAGTTGTGGCGATCCGTCAGCCAGGCAATATAATCAAGGTGCACCGGCAAATTGGCCTTTCCTGCCCGGATCGCTTCGGCCTGGGGGGCACCCAGACCCAAAAACCGCTTCATGACCTTTTCCCCGACCAGGTTTTGGCCAACTTCACGGTAAAATTTCATATCGAACCACGCCACAAGACGCCTGATTTCAGCGCGCCCATGGGCATCGGGGCCAAGCAAGGCAGGGTCGGGATAGCATTCTTCCAGATATTCGGTGATGACGCTGGAATCAGCCAGAACCGTTCCATCTTCTTCCACCAAAACCGGCACTTCGCCCGCCGGGTTAAGAGCCAGAAAATCTTTTCGACGTTCCCATATTTTTTCGGAGCACATTTCAAATTCAAGGCCCTTTTCGGCAAGCACAACCCGTACTTTGCGCGAAAATGGAGACAAAGGAAGATGATAAAGAAGCCGCATGGGTACAATTTAGAGCAAACGATGGCGTAAGCAAACAGGGTGAAACAGAAATCAGCCTGCAAGCCCCGAAAGCCCCAAAGCTTAAGCTCGCTCGGACCCTGTATCTTCTGATTCTTCCCTAACGGGATATTCCAGATGGTCCAGCATTTCACGAGGCACCACCTGCCAGAATTTAGACAGTTCACGGCCCCAGGCGTTGATCAACCGTTCGGCAAACCGCGACTGGGTATTGGCCACATGCATCTGGACCAACCGCTTCAAGCGTTTTTCCCAATAGGCCGTTTCCACCCGCTGCCAAACAAGGCTTTCGGGGTTCAGTTTTTGTTCAAACGACCCGTCGGCATCATAAACAAACGCCATACCCCCGGTCATGCCGGCACCAAAATTATCGCCGACAGAACCCAATATGACCGCCATGCCGCCGGTCATATATTCACAGCCATTGGACCCACACCCTTCAACCACCGCTTCGGCACCGGAATTGCGAACGCAGAACCGTTCCCCAGCTTGGCCGGCCGCAAACAAATAGCCCGCTGTGGCGCCATACAAAACGGTATTGCCAATAATGGTATTTTCATTGGATGTGATTGGACTGGATGCCAAAGGCCGCACAACAATGGTGCCGCCTGACAGGCCCTTTCCGGTGTAATCATTGGCATCACCAAAGACTTCCAGCTTCAACCCCTGAACTGCAAATGCGCCCAAGGACTGGCCCGCCGTTCCGCGCAGACGCACCGTCACCTGTCCGGGCTCCAACCCGTCCATGCCAAAGCGGCGTGTGATGGCCGAAGAAAGCTTGGCCCCAATGGCGCGCTGGGTATTGCGCACGTTATAGGCAAGCTGCATCTTTTCACCGCCATCGAGTGCGGGGGCTGCATCTTCGATCATTTCCGCATCCAGGGTTTCTGGAACCTCGTTGCGTTCATCACTGGCACAATAGCGCGGCAGATCGCCCGCATCGGCCTGAACCAAAAGCGGGTTAAGATCAAGATCGTCCAGATGTTCAGAACCCCGGCTGACCTGAGTCAAAAGATCGGTGCGGCCAATCACTTCTTGTAAGGATCGCACCCCAAGTGACGCCAGAATTTCACGCACTTCTTCGGCGATGAAGCTCATCAGGTTGACCACTTTTTCCGGGCTGCCTGTAAATTTATCGCGCAATTTCGGATTTTGGGTACAAACCCCCACAGGACATGTATTGGATTGGCATTGACGCACCATGATGCAGCCCATGGCCACAAGGGCCAATGTCCCAATGCCATATTCTTCGGCACCTAACATCGCGGCAATCACCACATCGCGGCCGGTTTTAAGCCCGCCATCGGTGCGCAGCTTTACCCGGTGGCGCAATTGATTAAGCGTCAAAACCTGGTTCACTTCGGCCAGCCCCATTTCCCAGGGCAGGCCAACATACTTGATAGAACTTTGCGGGCTAGCCCCGGTACCACCAGAATGACCAGAGACCAAAATGACATCGGCCTTGGCCTTGGCAACACCGGCTGCAATCGTGCCGATGCCCGATTGGGCCACCAGCTTGACGCAAACCTTGGCATCAGGATTGATCTGTTTCAGATCGTAAATAAGCTGGGCCAGATCTTCGATCGAATAAATATCGTGATGGGGCGGCGGTGAGATCAAGGTGATCCCCGGTGTCGAATGGCGTAGTCGCGCGATCATTTCTGATACTTTAATGCCGGGTAATTGTCCGCCTTCGCCGGGCTTTGCCCCTTGGGCAATCTTGATTTCCAGTTCACGGCAATTGTTCAGATATTCCGCTGTCACCCCAAACCGGCCCGATGCCACCTGTTTGATGGCACTGGAGGCGTTGTCGCCATTGGCCCGGGGTTTGTAGCGCGATGCATCTTCGCCGCCCTCACCGGAATCCGATTTGGCGCCAATCCGGTTCATGGCGATTGAAAGCGTTTCATGGGCTTCTGGGCTAAGCGCGCCAAGGGAAATTCCAGGGGCCACCAAACGCTTGCGAATATCTGTGATGGATTCCACTTCTTCCAGACTGATCGGTTTGCGATCATCCTTGAACCCCAAAAGGTCCCGAAGCGATACCGGCGCGCCGGAATGACAGCCATCGGAAAACCGTCGATAAATGGTGTAGGAATCTGTGCTCACAGCCGTCTGCAACGTATGGATCAGCTCGCCATGCAGGGCGTGGGCTTCACCGCTCTGGCGGAAACTGTAAAAGCCCCCGACGGGCAAAACCGGCGCAAATTCATTGTAGGCTGTGGCATGAAGGGTCACGACCTTGCGTTCTATCCCCGCAAGGCCAATGCCCGATATGCGCGATGTCATCCCGGGGAAAAATTCAGCAACCAATGCCCGTGAAAGCCCCACCGCTTCGAAATTGGCCCCGCCGCGATAACTGGACAACACAGAAATGCCCATTTTGGACATCACTTTTAAAATGCCTTGATTAACGGCCTGCTTGTATTGCGCGATACAATCTTCGGCTGCCAAATCGGGGAAAAGATTGTGGTCATGGCGCGCACGCAAACTTTCTTCGGCCAAATACGCATTGATGGTGGTCGCACCAACACCAATTAAAACGGCAAAATAATGAACATCCAGACATTCGCCACTGCGCACGTTCAGGGATGTAAAGGTTCGCAATTTTTGGCGCACCAAATGTGAATGCACAGCCCCCGTGGCCAAGATCATCGGAATGGCCACACGATCCGCACTGACGCCAATATCCGTCAGAACGACATGAATGGCCCCTTCGCGGACCCCGTTTTCGGCCTCTAGCTGGATGCGATCAAGGGCTTCGCGCAAGGCGCCATCCCCGCCACCGGCATCAAAGGTGCAATCGATTTCAACCGCGTCACCCCCCATATGCGTCCGCATGGCACTGAATTCAGCATTGCTTAAAACCGGGCTTTCAAGCTGCAAAAGCCGCGTTTGGGATTCATTTTCGTCCAAAATATTGCCAAGATTGCCAAGCCGGGTTTTCAGGCTCATCTGATAATTTTCACGCAGGCTATCGATGGGCGGATTGGTTACTTGAGAAAAGTTCTGGCGGAAGAAATGATGCAGCCCACGATAATGTTCCGACAAAACAGCCAGTGGCGTATCATCCCCCATTGAACCCAATGCTTCTTTTGAATCTTCGGCCATGGGCTGGAGGACCATTTCAAGGTCTTCCATGGTATAGCCAAAAGCACATTGATGACGGCGCAGTTCTTCGCGGTCATACATGGGAGAGGCAAGTTTCTGTTCCTTAAACAGGGAATTCAATTCAACAATATTTTTTGACCATTCTTCAAACGGCTGGCGCGAAGAAAGCATGTCCTTGATTTCATCATCGCGATAAAGCCGCCCTTCGACCAGATCAACGCCGATCATTTGACCCGGGCCGATGCGGCCTTTTTCAATCACATCGGTCTCAGGGATCATCACCATGCCGGCTTCAGAACCCACCACCAAAAGATTGTCGCGCGTCAGGGTATAACGCATGGGCCGAAGGCCATTGCGATCCATGCCCGCAATCACCCATTTGCCATCGGTGGCCGCCACGGCGGCAGGGCCATCCCAAGGTTCCATGACGCAATTACAATAGGAATAGAAGGCCTTATGCGCTTCATCCATGGTCTCTTTTTTGGACCATGAATCGGGAATCAAAAGGGATTTGGCCATGGGGGCAGTGCGCCCGCCCTGAACCATTAATTCGAACACCGCATCCAAGGCAGCTGAGTCTGAACTGTCGGGCTGAATGACCGGTTTGATATCGCTGACATGGTCCCCCAGAACATCTGACCTGATCCGGGTTTCATGGCTTTTCATCCAATTGACATTGCCCCGAAGCGTATTGATTTCGCCGTTATGGGCCAGCGTTCGGAACGGTTGTGCCAAACGCCAGTTTGGATAAGTGTTGGTAGAATAGCGCTGGTGGATAATGGCATAAGATGAAACAAACCGTTCATCCAGAAGATCGGGATAGAACTGATCCACCTGTTCGGCCAGAAACAATCCCTTGTAGATGATTGAACGGCACGAAAAAGAGCAAATATAAAAATCATTGATGTTTTCTGCCAGCACATGTTTTTCAATGCGTCGGCGAATAATATAGAGATCACTTTCAAATTGTTCCGCACTGGTGCCCGGTTTGGACGCAATCATGATCTGTTCAATTTCGGGCCGGGTGGCATTGGCTTTTTCACCGATAACCCCGACATTTACGGGGACCTGGCGCCATCCATAAATGGTGTAACCAAAATTCAGAATTTCACTTTCAACAATGGACCGGCACCGGTCCAGAAGATTGAAATCTGTGCGCGGCAAAAAAACCATGCCAACGCCAAGTCGGCTTGAACGCGGCTCATGGCCCGTGCGCGCAATATGTTCTTTGAAAAAGTCCTGCGCAATTTCCACATGAATACCAGCACCATCACCGGTCTTGCCGTCTGCATCCACCGCACCGCGATGCCATAACGCCTTCAGGGCGGCAATGCCGGCCTCTACGACTTCGCGCCGGGGCTTGCCATCAATGGCCGCGATAAGGCCAACGCCACAGGCATCGTGTTCTGATGCCGGATCATAGGCGTGGGCCTTTTCCAGCATGGCAGCGTTTTCACGCCACAACGAAACATTGGCTTCACCTGAATTCTGGGTCTGGTCTTTGTCATTTTTTTTCATGGTCTTTACTCCGCCGCAACGCTGCTCAGCGCTTTTTCTTCAATCCAGTTATGCATGGCTTCGGCTGCCAGGCGGCCATCATGAATGGCCCAGACAACAAGGGATGCGCCGCGCACAATATCGCCTGCGGCAAACACGCCATCGACCTCCGACATCAGGGTATGAGGATTAATTTTGATGGTGCCCCATTTGTTCACCGTCAATGCCGGTTCGCCAAACATGGCGGGCAGGTCTTCTGGATCAAACCCCAAAGCCTTGATCACCAATGAACCATCAACATTGAAACTGGACCCTTCTATGGGTTCCGGTGTTTGACGCCCCGTTGCATCGGACACGCCAAGATGAATGCGCTGACAGCGCACGGCATCAACCGTCCCGTCACCGACAAAGGCTTCGGGGGCTGCAAGCCAGACAAATTCAACACCTTCTTCTTCTGCATGAGTCACTTCACTGCGCGAACCCGGCATGTTTTCACGGTCGCGACGATAAATGCACCGCACTGATTTTGCGCCCTGGCGCACCGCCGTGCGCACACAATCCATGGCCGTGTCACCACCGCCGATGACCACAACCCCACGCCCGGCCGCATCCAGCGTACCATCTTCAAAGGCAGGGACTGTATCGCCCAGGCCCTTTCGGTTCGATGCCGTCAGATAATCCATGGCTGAAAAAATGCCTTCCAATCCAGCACCCGGCATCTTGATATCGCGGGCCTTGTAAACGCCCGTTGCGATCAAGACCGCATCATGGCGTTCGCGCAGCTCTGCCATGGTGGCATCCTTGCCTACTTCAAAATTCAGATGAAATTCAACGCCGCCTTGGGCCAGAAGTTCTGCGCGACGGGTTACGATATCTTTTTCCAACTTGAAGCTAGGGATGCCGTAAATCAAAAGCCCCCCCACCCTGTCATAACGATCATAGACATGGGTTTCATAGCCACGACGGCGCAATTGTTCGGCGGCAGCAATGCCCGCAGGACCAGCGCCAATGATGCCGACAGAACGGCCCAGTTCGCGTTTCGGCGTGGGCGGCTTGACCCAACCCCGCTCCCAGGCGGTGTCGGTAATGTAGCGTTCAACCGCACCGATGGTCACCGATCCATGGCCCGATTGTTCCAGAACACAATTGCCTTCGCACAGACGATCCTGTGGACAGATGCGCCCACAAACTTCTGGCAGGTTATTAGTTGCTGATGAAATTTCGTATGCTTCTTCCAGCCGGTCTTCCGCCGTCAATTTCAACCAATCGGGAATGTTATTAGAGACCGGGCAATGGACCTGGCAAAAAGGAATGCCGCATTGAGAACAGCGCGATGCTTGATCCACCGCACCACCATCGGAATAACGCCCATAAATTTCATTGAAATCTGTCCGACGTGCCTCTGCTTTACGCTTGTCAGGCATTTGATTATCAATGGCGGTGAATTTGAGCATTTTTTGTGACATGGCCTTAAGCAATCCTGATCTTCAATATCTGCGAATTTTTGGTCTTCGACGTATGCTTTAACGAAACCTGTGGTCCGACAGTTGGTAAACCGGGCCGAAACAACCCTGAACCAACTTTCATTCCGTAAGAAAATTTACCAAACCGGGACCGATCTGGCCGTCCAGCCACCAGGCCGTTAAGCGTGCGTTCAAATCCCTGCATATGAATTCATTAATGTGAATTCGTTTGTTCTGGCCCCGGTATACGAAAGAAAATCCAGGCTGGCGAGCAAAATCGTACATTTAAGGCAGTGATACTGACTTAATAAATTGATTTAGTGGCTTTTATAGGAAAACCGGGCTTTAAAAAGGGATTGGGCGCGGGCAGATTCTTCCAATTTAGTCCCATTACGGAACTAAATAATCAATATGTTGTGGTGATAAACGCCCGCTTTAACCAAAATAGCCCCATGCAATAAGGCCATATGTTATAGGTTAAGTGGTGGCGGGGGCCTTCAATGCTGTGCATATGCCCTGATGTCAAAATTTCAAGCCAAGTGTTAAGGGGGCATCGGTGACGTTTATCCAAATTCTGACCATCGCCATCGTTCAAGGCATAACCGAATTTCTACCCATTTCTTCTCAAGCCCACCTGATCCTCGTGCCCCGTTTTACTGGCTGGTGTGATCAGGGCTTGTTAATGGACATTGCCGTCCACGTCGGAACCTTGGGGGCCGTCATGGTTTATTTCTGGCGCGAATGTTTTTCTATGGGCAAGGGCGCGCTCGATATTGCGCGGGCCAGAAAAACAAAAGAAGGCACGTTGCTTCTGTGCATCGTTCTGGCAACCCTGCCGGTGATTGCCGGGGGCTATACCATGAAAGAATATCTGGGGTGGGACCTGCGCAGCTTAACCGTCATTGGTTGGGCCACGCTGGGGTTTGGTGTTTTGTTATGGATGGCCGACCGTTGGGGGCTTCGGGTTCGTCGCGTTGAACACATGACCTTCGGGACCGCCTTCATCATTGGCTGCGCCCAGGTTTTGGCACTGATCCCCGGCACATCGCGTTCCGGCATCACCATGACGGCGGCGCGCATGTTTGGGTTTGAACGCTCTGATGCCGCCCGGTTTTCCATGTTGATGGCAATCCCGGTGATCCTTGCTGCTGGCACGCTGACCGGACTGGATTTGGCCAAAGCTGGCAATATACAGCTGACCCGAGATGCCATCATGGCGGGCGGGTTGGCCTTTATAACAGCGCTGGTTGCGATCGCTGCCCTGATGGGATGGTTGCGCAAATCAAGCTTTGCCCCCTTTGTGATTTACCGCATCCTGTTAGGGGTTGGTCTTTTGGTCGCAGCCTACGGCTTTGGGTTCGACCACCTGTCTGCCACACAGGCGTGCAATTAACAGCATCCCCGCACCCTTATGACCAGACGCGGCCCGATACCCTGAACCGGTCCATATAGGTTGGCAAAATAATTTCCAGTGGCGTTGGGTTGATGCCCAACACATCAAATCCGGGTGCGGATGCATCGACCACATTGTCCACACGCAAGCTTTTTGCCTGATCCCGGGTGATAGGCGGGGTGATGCCAAATTTGAGCGCCATATCCCCGAAGAACCCGGCAACATCGGCCGCCATCATGGGCAACGGCACAAGAAGCCGTTGCCGGCCTGTGGCGTTCAAGATGGCCGCCATCAATTCAGAGAAACTGTACACGTTTGGCCCACCCAGCTGAATCGGGCCACTGGCTGGATTATCCTGATTCAAAGCCTGGCATATGGCATCGGCCACATCACAAACATAGACCGGCTGGAAACGCGTATGCCCGCCGCCAAACAACGGCAAGGCCGGAAACAATCGGGCCAGCCCCGCGAACCGATTGAAAAAATCATCGTCCGGGCCAAACATAATGCCGGGGCGCAAGATCACAGCTTCTGGACAAGCATCCATCACTGCATGCTCTCCCAATGCCTTGGAACGACCATAGTCAGACGGCGCCCCATCATCGGCACCAAGAGCAGACACATGGATAAAGCGACCAACGCCCCCGTCCTTGACTGCTTGGCCAATCATGGCGGGCAAGGCAACATGCAGGTCATCAAACAACCCACGTCTGGTTTCATTCAGCCCCCCCACAAGATTAATGACCCCGTCTGCCCCATCAATCAATTCCGCCACTGAGGCTTCATGGGTCACATCGCAAAAACGGGGCACCACCTGGCCAACATCGCCAGAAACTTTCAGAAATGCCGCACGCTCCGGGGACCGGGTCGCAACGATGACACGGTTCCCACTGGCTGCCAGCCTGCGAACAAGGTGCCGCCCGACAAAACCTGCGCCCCCAAAAACCGTCACCAATTTCGGCGTGTTTGATCCCATGAATCGTCTCCCTGTTAATCCCTTAATTGCTTACCTAAACAGGTAAAAGACCCGCGCGCGCCCGTCAAGGATGATGGCACCCCTATGATCAAGCCGTCCCCTCACGCCCCAACCCTTGACTTTCCATAGGCCCCCGTATATCCAGACCGGCCTGCAGAGGCTTTGTACTCAATGTCTATAATGGTCTATATTCATAATATGAGTTCACAGTTCTCTATGTGCCCAGGTGGCGGAATTGGTAGACGCGCTGGCTTCAGGTGCCAGTGATCGCAAGGTCGTGGAAGTTCGAGTCTTCTCCTGGGCACCAAATTTACCGATAATGGCGCGTCCGCAAGGAGGCGCCTTTTTTGGAGGGCCAAATTTTGGGGGCCCAGAATTAAAAGAGCCAAAACCAAAAAACGAAATAGAAAGCAACGCCATGACCATTCATTTTCATGAAAATGACCTGCCTGAAGGCATCGACCTTGGGCCGTCAATCGCCATCGACACCGAAACCATGGGTCTGAAAACCGCGCGCGATCGTCTCTGTCTGATCCAGCTTTCATCGGGGGACGGCGACGCCCATCTGGTTCGCATGCCCCAGGCCGACCGGCCCTACAAGGCCCCCAACTTGACCGCCCAATTAACAGACCCGGCGCGCATCAAGCTGTTTCATTTCGCCCGCTTTGATATTGCCGCTCTGAAATACTGGATGGGGATCGATTGTGCGCCGGTGTACTGCACCAAAATCGCATCCCGGTTGATCCGCACCTATACCGATCGTCATGGATTGGCCGATCTTACCCGCGAATTGCTGGGGGTTGAGCTTTCAAAACAGCAGCAATCCTCAGACTGGGGCGCAGATAGCCTGACAGATGCCCAAAAGGGCTATGCCGCCAATGATGTTCTGTATCTTCATGCCATGAAAGAACGCCTGGACGACATGCTGGAACGCGAAGGCCGAATGGCACTGGCCCAGGCCTGTTTTGATTTTCTGCCCCACCGGGTTGCCCTTGATCTTGCCGGTTGGAGCGAACAAGACATCTTTACCCACTGATTCATTTTCTACACCTGTGTTCCATGGGACAAATCTGATACAATTTTTTCACCCTAAAAAACCAAAGCGTGTTGATGACTGCAAAACCTGAAAATTCACAGCCCAAAACAGCACCCAAAACAGCGCCCGATTCCCAAACAGAAGAATCCCGGGCAAAGATGTTATCTGTGGCACGGCGTGTTTTTGAAATCGAAGCCCGGGGCCTGACCGAAGCCGCTCAGGGGCTGGACGACACCTTTCTTGATGCCGTTGACAAAATTCTGAACATTACGGGCCGCCTGATCGTATCGGGCATGGGGAAAAGCGGCCATATCGCCCACAAAATTGCGGCGACCCTGGCGTCCACTGGCACGCCTTCGTTTTTTGTCCACCCAGCCGAAGCCAGCCACGGCGATCTTGGCATGATCACCCGTGATGATGCGGTATTGGCCATTTCAAATTCTGGGGATACGGCCGAACTGTCCGATTTGATTGCCTATGCCAAACGATTTTCCATCCCCCTGATTGGCATTACCACCAATCCCAAAAGCGCACTGGCCGATGGTGCCGATGTCCTTTTGGCGCTCCCCAATGCCGATGAAGCCTGCCCCATGGGATTGGCACCGACAACCTCAACCACCATGACACTGGCCTTGGGCGATGCCCTTGCCATTGCATTGTTGGAGCACCGTGGCTTCACACCAGACCAGTTTCAACTGCTTCATCCGGGCGGTCAGCTTGGGCGCGAATTGCTCAAAATTTCTGATATCATGCATGCCGACGATGAAATCCCCAAGGTTGCCCCTGACACCACCATGTCAGAAGTATTGATCACCATGACCACAAAACATTTTGGGTGTGCCGGTGTCCTTGGTGTGAACAATCAGCTTTTAGGGATCATCACCGATGGCGATCTCAGGCGGAATATGGCATCGGGTTTGTTGGACGTCAGTGCCGAAACTGTCATGACTGCAAACCCCGTTACCATTGCCTCATCGGCGCTTGCCATTGAGGCGCTTGCCATTATGAATGACAAGACCATCACGTCCCTGTTTGTGGTTGACGAAAATGAAGTGGTCGGGATCATCCATGTCCACGATCTTCTGCATTTCGGTATAGCCTGAAGCCAGATCGGATAAAGGCGCCCACGTGACCGACGCAACCCCGCCAAATTCCCCCAACACCACCAAATCCGGGCAGGACCCCCGGCACACGCCGGGCACCGAAGGCGGAACCCCGGGGGTGGCAAATCCCGATGGCGCGGGCCAGCGCTGGCGCCGCAAAGTGTGGCTTATGAAAGTAATTTTTCCCGTCATCGCCGTGTCTCTGATAGCCCTTGTTGGTATCTGGTCACAATGGCAGGAAGGCAGCGGTGGATTTAAAGTTGGCTTTTCCCTGCTCCAGCAAGACGAAGCCAAAACCCTGCGCATGGTCAATGCCCGTTTTGCCGGAACCAACAAAAATGCAGAGCCCTACCTTCTGACCGCAGATGAGGCCATTCAAGATGCCCCCGGTGCGGACACCATTCGCCTTAAAAACCCCAAAGGGGACATCACAACCCACAAAGGGATCTGGGTCGCACTGACGGCCCCCCAGGGCAAATACAGCCAAAGTCGGGAAATTCTTGATCTTTCGGGTGGCGTCACGCTGTTCCATGATTCCGGCATGGAATTCACCAGTGCTACCGCCCAGGTTAATCTCAAAGCAGGCACCGCAGAAGGGTTCGACCCAGTCGCTGGTCAAGGGCCATCCATTGATATCAGCGGCGAAGGATTTAAGGTTTTAGATCAAGGCATGCGCATCATTTTCACAGGCAAATCAAAGGCCATGCTATATCCTAAAGACAAACGCCAGCGACAGATGCCTGACCGACTGGCCCCGGCCCACACGTCTGGCCCAAAAGGAAACAAGTGACATGAACACCCGGTCTTTATTTTCTTCGATCGCCCTTGCAGTCACCTTTGCCGCCGGTCTGGCACACCCCGATTTGGCCGCTGCCCAAGGACTGGGCTTAGGGGCCAAAAGCGGCAAACCCATCGAGGTTTTTGCCGACAAGGGGATTGAGTGGCTTAAGGCTGATCGGCGCTATATTGCCCGAGGCAATGCCAAGGCCATCCAGGGAACAACCACGGTCTATGGGGACACCCTGATCGCCTATTACAGCGAAACCAAGGGCAAGGATTCAGAAATTTACCGGATTGATGCCATCGGCAACGTCAAAATCACCTCGCCAACCGAAACTGCCTATGGCGAAACCGGGGTCTACGACATCATCAACGGCGTGCTTGTTCTGAAGGGAAATAATCTCAAGCTGCTCACCCGTGAAGACATCATCACGGCCAGAGACAGTCTTGAATATTATGAAACCAAAAACCTTGCCATCGCCCGGGGCCAAGCAAAAGCCCGGCCCACAAAAAAATTAAATGCCGCCGACAATCGCTTGGTCAAGGCCGATGTCTTGACGGCATTGTTCACGAATGCCCCAAAGAAAACCGCAAAAAAATTGCCCAGGAAAAAGACATCTAAACAAGACCCCAACACCGGAACAATCAGACGCATAGATGCCTATGGCAATGTTGTCATCATCCGGCCTGGCGAAATTGCATTGGGCGACCGTGGAACGTATTTCCCACAAACCGGGATCGCCAATTTGTGGGGGAAGGTCAAAATTACCCGAGGTGACAGCCAAATGAATGGGGATCGGGCCATCGTTAATATGAAAACCGGAATCAGCCACATCATTTCCGATAACAAATCCAAGGGCACACCCCCGGTCAGGATGCTGCTGGCCCCAAAGAAAAACGCTGACCCAAAAGAAAAACAAAGCAAAAGTCGTGCCAAATAAGAAAAATTCACCAAAAATCAATAAATAAGTCCATACTTACAGTCCTAAGATGGAAAAAACGCCAAATCATACCGCGCCCAACGCGAATGGGACGCCCAAATCCGGGGCAAAATCCGGGGCAAATTCAGACCAATCTGCCGGTCCGGCCGATGGTCCGGAGTTGGTCGCCGTGAATTCCGGGTTAGAAGCGATTAACCTTGGGAAACGCTTCAAAAAACGCCCCGTGCTGCGCGAAATCAGCCTTTCCGTGCAACGCGGTGAAGTTGTCGGACTGTTGGGTCCAAATGGTGCCGGCAAAACCACCTGTTTTTATATCATGTGCGGATTGATCACCCCCGATTACGGTGGGGTGCGCCTTGATGGTGAAGATGTCACCAACCTGCCCATGTATCGACGTGCCCGGCTTGGCATTGGCTACCTTCCCCAGGAAGCATCCATTTTCAGGGGGCTGAACGTCGCCGATAACATCCGCGCTGTCTTGGAGGTGGTTGAACCGGTCCGGGAAAAACGCGAATCCCAACTGGAAGACCTGTTGGCTGAGTTTTCAATCTCTCATTTGCAACGCACCCCGGCGCTTGCACTTTCAGGCGGTGAACGCCGCCGCGTTGAAATTGCCCGGGCGCTTGCGGCGTCTCCACAATTTATGCTGCTGGACGAACCCCTGGCCGGGATTGATCCGGTGGCGCTCGGCGATATTCGTGATCTTGTCCTGCACCTGAAAGATCGCGGCATCGGCGTCCTGATCACCGATCACAATGTTCGCGAAACCCTTGATATTGTTGACCGCGCCTACATCATCCATGACGGCTTGGTCCTCATGGAAGGAACCCCGGATGAAATTCTGGCCCATGAAGATGTTCGCAGGGTCTATCTGGGGGAACGGTTTAGTCTGTAGGTGTAAGTGATGGCGTTATCCCCAAAATTGGCGCTTCGCCAAACCACGTCTCTGGTCATGACACCTCAGTTGCAACAGGCGATCAAGCTGCTGCAACTTTCCAATCAGGACTTGTCTGAATTCGTCGAAACCGAAATTGCAGAAAACCCGCTTCTAGAACGTGAAACCGGCGACGGTGGATTAGAGCAAAATGAAGCGGGATCAGAATCCCAAGACACCCCGGAATCATTTGACCCACCCAGTGACGCACCTAGTGGTGACACCCCCGGTGATGGTAACGATGTCCCCACAGATATCACAGACGCCCCCGGTGACGACATTGATGGGCCGCTTTCGCCTGATACGAGCACTTTGGCGACGGCTGAAAACCCACCTGATGCAAGCGATGCCCCCCTTGATACGGATTTCGAAAATGTCTGGACCAACGATGACCGAACAGACATCAACGATTCCCCCCCGCCACAATTTGAAGACTGGGGCGGCGGCGGCGGCAGTTTCGAGGGCGAGGGCTACAATCTGGAAGAAATCATTTCAGAAGAATCCAGCCTGCGAGACCATCTGAACAGTCAGGTCAATGTGGCCATCAATGACCCAGGCGAGCGCCTGATTGCCTTCGCCCTGATCGATGCCCTGGACGAGACGGGCTATCTGGAGCTGGAAATATCTGACATTGCAGAACGGCTTGGCACCGACATTGAACAGGTCGAAGCCGTCCTGGAAACAACCCAGACCTTTGATCCCGCCGGAATTTTTGCCCGGAACCTTGGCGAATGTCTGGCACTGCAGCTGCGCGAACGCGATCGCCTTGATCCTGCAATGGTGGCCTTCACAGAGAATCTTGAACTTCTGGCGCGCCGCGATATGGCTGCGCTGAAACGGATTTGCGGCGTTGACGAAGAAGACCTGATGGACATGGTTGCTGAAATTCGTACCCTTGATCCCAAACCAGGGCTTTCCCATAACACTGAAGTTGCACAAACCGTCATCCCCGATGTTCTGGTTCGGGCCAAGCCCCCCAGCACCCATGATCCTGATGGCGGCTGGCATATTGAACTGAATGCCGAAACCCTCCCCCGGGTGCTGGTCAACCAGTCCTACGTTGCCGAGGTCAAAAAAGTTGTGCGCGCGAAGAAAGACCGTGAATACTTGAGCGAACGATTGGCATCGGCCAATTGGCTGATCAAAGCCCTGCACCAACGGGCAACAACCATCCTCAAGGTATCAACGGAAATCGTTCGAACCCAGGATGCCTTCCTTAACAAGGGTGTCAAATATCTCCGTCCCCTTACCCTTCGTGAAATTGCCGATGCCATCGAAATGCATGAAAGTACGGTAAGCCGGGTGACAACGAATAAATTCATTTCAACGCCCAGGGGCGTTTTCGAATTGAAATATTTTTTCACCGCAGCAATCATGTCCACCAAAGGCGGGGACGCCCATTCGGCCGAAGCGGTGCGCTACCGTATCAAGGAACTGATTGGCGGTGAAAAACCGAAATCAATTCTTTCCGATGACAAAATTGTTAACATCCTTTCTGCCGAAGGCGTGGACATTGCGCGGCGAACCGTCGCCAAATATCGCGAGACCCTACATATCCCATCATCGGTTCAGCGACGCCGCGAAAAATCCCTAACCATCTGAAATTACACAATAAATATAGGGCCCTTGACTCCCGCAGGTGCGGAAACTAATTTGCGCCGAACTCAGCTTGCAACCAGCGGGTTATAAACCTCTAAACAGACAAACACGCTGACCGGCAGCCGTCACACGAGACCTGCTCAAGCAAAATACAGCAACAAGGATGCAACAGTGGATATTGCAGACCTGATTACAGCCCAAGCCGTGATCCCCAATCTTAAAGTAACCAGCAAGAAGCAGGCCCTTCAGGAACTCTCTCGCATCGCTGCAGAGATCACGGGCATGGGTGAAAAAAGAATCTTTGAGATTCTGATTGAACGCGAACGCCTTGGGACCACGGGTGTTGGTTCTGGTGTCGCCATTCCCCACGGCAAGCTGGCTGATCTGCCTCAATTGTATGGCGTGTTCGCCCGCCTGGATCAAAGTGTGGATTACGACTCGGTTGATGAACAACCCGTCGACCTGATTTTTCTTCTTTTGGCCCCGGAATCTGCAGGCGCTGATCATCTGAAGGCTTTGGCCCGGGTTTCCCGACAGCTCCGCGATCGCGCCACATGCGATAAACTGCGCGGCTCTGAATCGACCGATGCCCTTTATCTGCTGTTAACAGAGCCCGTAGCCAGCAACGCGGCTTAATCCGTAAGCCCAAATCCAAGTTTATTTTTTTAAGATTTTAGAAGATCATGCCCACAAGCAGGCATTCATGTCGGTCTTAATTGACGCAAACGGCTTCCATGTCATGGTCGCGTATGGTCGAAAATGCCACATCCCGATCGCCCAAAATGGCTATTTCGGTGCCATCTGCGGCATGGACTGAAAATGCAGACACGCCCTGGATCGTGACGGATTTCACATAAGCCACATTTTGCAGCCCTAAAATCGCAAGGTCCTGATCAGACATCAGTCTGGAATTATCGAGGATCGCCATGGTCATTGCCTAAAGTCCGATCTTATTTTCACTGATTTTCTATACCCCCAAGCCTAATTGGGCTTCGCTAAGAAACCCTTTAGATGACACAAAAAAACGACCCCGGACAAAATAAAATATTGTTTATTTTCAATTGATTATGGATTTTCAACAAACAAATTCACCCAAAAGATGAATAAAATTGACCCACGGGTTCCGTCACTGAAATGGTGGGTGCATCTGCGGGAAGAATGGCTCTGAAAACGCCCTGCAAAACAACAAAGGCCCGGCTTTTGCCGGGCCTTTCCTGATATGGTGGAGCCGAGGGGAATCGAACCCCTGACCTCGTGAATGCCATTCACGCGCTCTCCCAACTGAGCTACGGCCCCGAATTTCGGGCTCCGCACAAGCATAACGCTTGCGGAAGTGCCCCATAAACCTTCTGCAGATTTATGGCGGATGGGAAAATAGGATTACGTTGGTGATTTAGGCAAGTAAAAAATCTTGGGGGCCAATGCTGGCAACAGCGCCAATCTTATTAATCATCGGTGCTGGCACCCTTTTTCTCAACCACTTCAGCAACATCATCTTCGTCGTCTCCAAAATCAGATGTGTCGCCAATGATGTCCCCATCATCATCATCATCTTCTTCTTCATCGTCGTCGTCACTGATGCCAATATCGCCAAGCGCTTCATCGATTTTTTTATCCGGATTTTCGTCCTGATCCGAATCCTCATCATCCCCGCCTTGTGCCTTTGGCGGGGCTTCCACAACTGCCACCACCTCTGCTTCGGCTTTTGCGCGCCTGGGCTTTGGCTTTACAGGAACAAACACAGCCTCACATTTGGGACAGATTATTTCTTCCCGACACATGTCATAAAATTTTGCGTCACATTCCTGGCAAGTACGCTTGACGCCCCACTCTGGTTTTGCCACGAGTTCCTCCAACTTTTAAAATCCCCTCCGGAGATACCCGGAGCGTCAACCAATTAACCATCAACCGAGGGTGTTATAAAAAATATCTCTTAAGCCAATTGCCATGATCCCTCTCGCCTGTCAAAACTAATTTAATCATTCCCTCAATCATTTTGATTGCACCAAAACCTCCCAACCAAGACAGGGCGGTTGGGTTATGCTAAAGCAGGCACAGCCTTGGCCGTAAGAATCCAGTATTTACAGGGGCCTGATGCCTAAAGCACGACCAAAGATGCATTCATAAAATAACCTTTTGAACACAACAAAGCCACAAGAGCCAAAAATGACGCAGACCAGTGCCCAGCCCCTGACCTCCTCACCCGTCTCTGCCCTTAAAGGCGATATCGGTGTTCCTGGTGATAAATCCATTTCGCACCGTGCATTGATGATCGGTGCCATCAGTGTTGGCCATACCCGCATCACCGGACTTTTAGAAGGGGGCGACGTCATGGCAACGGCATCCGTCCTTCGGGCCCTTGGGGTTAAGGTCGTGCGTGAAAATGCAGCAATTTATACCGTTGATGGTGTCGGCCTTGGGGGCTTGGCTGATCCATCAACCACTCTCGACTTTGGCAATTCCGGAACTGGTGCCCGACTTCTCATGGGCATCCTTGGGACCCACCCCATCACTGCCCAGATCACCGGCGACCATTCTCTGGTGGAACGGCCGATGTCGCGAATCATAGAACCGCTTTCCCAAATGGGTGCAGAATTTACAGCACGCAGTGGCGGGCGTCTGCCGCTCACGTTACAAGGCTCGCGCATGCCGGTGCCAATCACCTACAGGCTTCCTGTTCCCTCAGCGCAGGTTAAGTCTGCCATCCTCCTTGCCGGTCTAAACACGCCGGGGCGAACGACCGTGATTGAACCTGAGGCCACCAGGGACCACACCGAATTGATGCTGTCCTATTTTGGCGCAAAATGTGACGCCAAAACAGATGCCCATGGCGCAAAACACATCACCATTGATGGCCAGCCGGAACTGACCGCCAAGCCTGTTTCTGTCCCCGGCGATCCATCATCGGCTGCCTTTATTGCCGTCGCCGCCCTGATTTGTCCGGGTTCTGATGTTTTGATTCGCAATGTTGGCATTAATCCTTTGCGCATCGGGCTGTACCAGAGCCTCATGGAAATGGGCGCAGACATCGAATTTCAAAACACCCGCGAAAGTGCCGGCGAGCCGGTCTGTGACATTGCCGTTCGGGCGTCCTCCCTCAAGGGGATCGAAATTCCGGCCGACCGCGCACCTTCCATGATCGATGAATATCCCATCATGGCGGTCGCTGCAGCCTTTGCCGAAGGACCAACAATCATGCAAGGCATCGGGGAATTACGGGTTAAGGAAAGCGACCGGATCGCAGCCATCATCGCTGGCCTGAATGCCATCGGCATTGACCCGGTTGAGGGCGATGACAGTTTGACCATTCCGGGATCCGGCAACCCGCCCAAGGGGGGCGGCGCCGTCACCAGCCATTTTGATCACCGCATCGCCATGTCATTTCTGGTGGCCGGCATGGCGTGTGAAACGCCCGTCACCGTGGATGATGGCCGCGCCATCACCACCAGTTTCCCAGACTTTGATCGATTAATGAATGGGCTGGGTGCCAATATCCAACCGCTCACCCCCCCATCATGAGCCGCCTGAAATGATCATCATCGCCATAGACGGCCCTGCCGCCGGGGGCAAAGGCACTCTGTCAGCACGGATCGCCACCCATTTAGGGTATGGCCGTCTGGATTCTGGAAAATTGTATCGAGCAACGGCCGCCTATCTGATGGAAAATGGCCAAAACCCTGACGATGTTGAAGCGGCAACCCATGGGGCAAGACAGATTTCGGCCAAAGACCTTGAAAACCCGGCGCTGGTTGAAGACCCGGTCGCTTTGGTCGCCGCCAAAATTGCCGCATATGGCCCGGTTCGGGCCGAATTGCTGAAATTTCAACAAGATTTTGCCAAAAACCCCGAAATATCCGGGTCCCCTGCCCCAGGGGCGGTCATTGATGGCCGCGATATCGGCACCGTTGTCTGCCCAGAGGCCGATGTTAAATTATTTGTCACCGCAGATCTGGAGGTCCGTGCAGCGCGGCGGCTTAAAGAGTTGCGGGATAGGGGTGAGGGCAGTATAAAGGCCGACGTTTTGCAGGATATGCGTGTGCGTGATGCGCGCGACATGGAGCGATCCGAATCACCGTTGAGACAGGCGGCGGATGCTCACTTGCTGGACACTACGGGACTGAACGCGGATCAGGCCTTCGAAGCCGCCCTTAAGATCATCACATCGATCATTGGGGTTGGCGGCAGAAAGTCAGACGCGTAAAGCCCTTGCGGACACAATCAAGAACCGCGATTTGCGTACCCTCCCTTGCGGGAGGTTCCTTGCTTTGCAGGGAAACAGGCCGCCCCCTCCAAATTGGGAAGCGCCATTGGGGCGCGGGGCCGCCGCGAAAAGGAAAAAAGGTAGAGAACATATGTCAGATCAAAGCGCCGGACAGGCAGAAGCCTATTCGACTGGCGAAAACTTTTCAGAATTATTGGAAGAATCCCTCATCAATGGTGGCCCCGCCGAAGGCAATGTCCTTAAGGGCAACGTCATCGCCGTGGAAAACGACATGGCAATTATCGATGTCGGCCTTAAATCTGCAGGCAGGGTTCCGCTTAAGGAATTTGCAGCGCCCGGTCAAAAGTCCGAGCTCAAGCCCGGAGATGAAGTAGAAGTCCTTCTGGAACGATACGAAGACCGCAACGGAGAAGCCGTTCTCAGCCGGGAAAAAGCCCGTCGCGAAGAATCGTGGATCTTGCTGGAAAAAGCACATCTGGATAGCGAACGGGTTCAGGGAACCATCTTTGGCCGGGTCAAAGGCGGATTTACCGTCGACCTTTCTGGTGCCATCGCCTTCCTGCCTGGCTCCCAAGTTGATATCCGGCCCATCCGCGATATCAGCCACCTTATGGGCACCCCCCAGGAATTTCAGATTCTCAAGATGGATCGTTCACGCGGCAACATTGTCGTGTCGCGACGTGCCGTGTTGGAAGAATCCCGCGCCGAAGCCCGCACAGAACTGATTGCCAACCTCAAGGAAGGCCAGGTTCTCGAAGGCATGGTCAAGAACATCACCGATTACGGTGCGTTCATTGATCTGGGCGGTGTTGATGGCTTGCTTCACATCACCGATATTTCATGGCGTCGTGTCAATCACCCGTCTGAAGTTCTGACTGTTGGCGATACCATCAAGGTTCAGATTATCCGTTTCAATCCTGAAAACCAGCGCATCAGCCTCGGCATGAAGCAACTGGAAACTGATCCATGGGAAGGCATCGAGCAGAAATATCCCGTGGGCACCAAGTTTACAGGCCGGATCACCAACATTACCGATTACGGCGCCTTCGTCGAACTGGAACCAGGCGTCGAAGCGCTTATCCATGTTTCGGAAATGAGCTGGACCAAGAAAAATGTCCATCCGGGCAAGATCGTCTCCACCTCTCAGGAAGTGGAAGTTATGGTTTTGGATGTCGACCCGCAAAAGCGTCGCATCTCTCTCGGTCTCAAGCAATGTTCAGAAAATCCATGGCAGGACTTTTCCGAACAGTTCAAGCCTGGCCTTGAACTTGAGGGTGAAATTAAAAATATCACCGAATTTGGCCTGTTCGTTGGCCTGCCCGGTGATATTGACGGCATGATCCATTTGTCTGACGTTGACTGGAACCGCTCTGGCGAAGAAGTGCTCGCCGATTTCAACAAGGGCGATATCATTAAGGTCAAGGTTCTGGATATTGACATCGAAAAGGAACGGATCAGTCTTGGCATCAAGCAGCTGACCGAAGATCCCTTTGAAGGCCGTGCCGATGAACTGAAAAAAGGCGCTGTCGTCACGTGTACGGTCAAGGCCGTCACTGACAATGGTCTGGAAGTTGATGTGGATGGTACCCAGGGCTTTATTCGCCGAGGCGATTTGGCAAGGGACCGTTCCGAACAACGCCCTGATCGTTTTGCCGTTGGTGAAAAAGTCGATGCGCAGATTTCCAATGTTGATCGCTCAACGCGGAAACTGACCCTATCCATCAAAGTTCGTGAAGTCAGGGAAGAAAAAGAAGCCATGGCCCAGTTCGGATCTTCAGATTCCGGTGCCAGCCTTGGCGACATCCTTGGTGCCGCAATCAGCAAAGCGAACGAAGCCCGCGGCGACGCAGGGGATGATGAAACTGCAGATGACGTTGTGGAAGAAGCTGTCGAAGAAGTTGTCGAAGCTGAACCCGCAAAAGCAGATGCAGAAGCAGAAGCAGATAAGCCCGGGAAAGAAGACTAATTCCCTGAGCGGAGTCACCTTATGAAAGAGGACGATTAAAAACCCATGTCCTTCGATTCCGATATCGCGATTGATCGCAGGCGGACCAGGCGTCACCTTAAATGGTGGCGTCTGGTTTCCGTTATCGCCATCACCGCACTTTTAATTGTCGCTTTTGCTGAAAACAGCAACGTGTTTACCCGCAGCCATATTGCCCGAATTTCCGTTTCCGGGATCATTGTCGAAAGCCAGTTCCGGGCACGGACGTTGCGCCGGATCGCGGCCAATAAAAAAATTAAAGCATTGATTGTCCATATCAACAGTCCCGGCGGGACTGTGGTTGGCGGGGAATCGCTGTATCTAGATCTGCGTGCAGTGGCCGCCAAAAAACCTGTGATCGCCGTCATGGGGACCCTTGCCGCATCGGGGGGCTACATGGCAGCCCTTGGGGCCGATCATATCCTTGCCCGTGAAGGAACCGTCACCGGCTCTATCGGCGTGATCTTGCAAAGCACCGACGTCACGGGGCTGCTTGGCAAACTGGGCATCAAGGCAGAAGCCATCAAATCTGCCCCCCTTAAAGCTGTCCCATCCCCGTTTGAGCCTCTGACCCAAAAAGGCCGTATTGCCGCGCGCACCGTCGTGATGGACATGTATGGTCAATTTGTGGGCATGGTGGCAAAAAGGCGCGACATGAGCCTGGTAAAGGCCCGAAAACTTGCTGATGGGCGTATTTTCACTGGTCGCCAAGCCTTAAAACTGGGCCTGATCGATGGCATTGGGGGTGAAACCCAAGCCCGGATTTGGCTGACAAAATCCCGTGATTTGGCCGCGAAACTTCCACTTAAAGATGTTAGAACGACGCGAGAAAGTGATGGGCCCTTCGATTTCTTCCGGCAAATGATGGGAAAAACATTGTTTTCTGAAAGACTTACACTTGACGGGCTGATTTCACTTTGGCAACCTGAGTGATATACATTCTATTAAATCACGAATTTCTGAAAATTTTGGCCAAAGGCCATAAGGCAGAGAGAATGCCATGACCAAATCTGAACTTATCCTGCGTCTCGCTGAGAAAAATCCGCACCTCTACCACAGAGATGTGGAACGTATTGTCACGGCTATTTTTGATGAAATCAGCACGGCCCTTTCGCGTGGCGATCGGGTGGAGCTTCGTGGCTTCGGGGCATTTTCGGTCAAAAATCGTGATGCCCGTACCGGTCGCAACCCCAGGACGGGTGAATCGGTTCAGGTCGCAGAAAAGCATGTTCCGTTCTTTAAAACCGGAAAGCTTCTTCGCGAGCGCCTGAACGCGCGCTAACGCCTGACCTGACAGTTTCGCGCTCTGGCAACCTGCTATTCATCTCTTGGACAATCAAGGTGAGGATTAAACCGTGCGCCTCTTGTTCTGGCTTCTTGCCATTCCCTGCCTTGCCCTTGGGGGGGCTTTTGCCGCCGTTAACGTGGCACCCCTGACCTTGCGCATATGGCCGCTGCCCTTTGAGGTGACGGTGCCTATCTATGGCGCTGTTCTTGGTGCTTTTTTCTCAGGATGCGCCATTACGGCACTTTATTACTGGATTTCCGGGGTTCCGGGGTGGTTTGCCCGCAGGCGCGGCCAAAAACGCGAGCGTGAACTGGAAGCAGAAACCCAACGGTTACAAACCCGTTTGAGCGAAATTGAACAAACGGGCCATGGCCACCCGGTGGGCATGGGCAATGAATTTAGCCCCACACCCCAACCAGGCCGCATCCGTCGTCTGCTTGCGTCAGGGAACGAATAACCCACAAATAGCCCACCAATATTCTAAATGTCGGGTTTTGGTTGTCTTAACCCCGTATAAGGCTATAAATCGGCCCCAATTTTACTGATTTGATTCCAGGCTTGAGCCATGACCCAAAACCCATCCCATACCGTGCGCCCCGGTTCCATCAGGGACCGTATCTTCTGTGCCATTGATACCCCGGATATCGATCGCGCGCGCGCGATGGCAAAATCGCTCTCTGGTGCCATCGGGGGCATCAAACTGGGGCTGGAATTTTTCACAGCCAACGGCCCCGATGGCGTGCGCCGGGTGATGGATGAAGCGCCAGATGCCGCGCTGTTTCTGGACCTGAAATTTCATGACATTCCCAACACCGTGGCCGCTGCCATGCGATCCGCCGCAGTGCTTGGGCCAGCGATTATCAATGTCCATGGCTTTGGTGGCCGGGCCATGCTGGAAGCCGCATACAAGGGTGCCGAAGAAGGTGCTGCCGATGCCGGCCACCCACGACCAAAGGTGATTGCCGTCACCGTCCTGACATCGCTGGACCAAACCGACCTTGAAGCCATGAACATTGCAGGCACGGTCGAAGATCAGGTGGAGGCTCTGGCACGAACCATTGCTGCGTGCGGATTGGACGGCGTGGTGTGTTCGGCACTGGAAATTGCCAGTTTACGTGCAGCCCTTGGGCCTGATTTTATTCTGGTCACCCCGGGCATCCGCCCAAAAGGCGCAGATATAGGGGATCAAAAACGCATCATGACACCGACAGACGCCATCAAAGCCGGTTCTGATTATCTGGTGATTGGCCGCCCCATTACCGCGGCCCCAGATCCCGCCGCAGCCGCCCAAAAAATTGTCGAAGACATTGAAAATGGAGATCACGCCCAATCATGACCATTGCTGTCAAAATTTGCGGAGTTAATTCGAAGGTCGCCATGACGGCGGCAATTTATGGGGGTGCTGCCCTGGTTGGGTTAATGTTTTACCCGCCATCACCCCGGTTTCTTTCCCTGGAACTAGCCGCCGAACTTTCTGCCATGGTCCCGAAAGGCACATGGCGGGTTGGCGTCTTTGTCGATGCCGATGATGACACCATTGCCAAAACCCTGAAAGCAGCCCCCTTTGATATGTTGCAATTTCATGGTGATGAAAGCCCTGAACGGGTAGCCGAGGCAAAAGCGCGGTTTGGCCTTCCTGTCATCAAGGCCATTAAAATTGCCACTTCTGACGACATTGCATCGGCAAAAGCATTCGATGCGGTTGCTGATTATCTTTTGTTCGATGCCTTGGCCCCCGCAGAAGACAAAGATGCCTTACCCGGCGGCAATGCCCTGAAATTTGACTGGCGCCTTTTAAAAGGGACCACCTGGAACCATCCATGGATGTTGTCGGGGGGTCTGGATGCCAATAATCTGGCCCAGGCCATTGAAACCGCCGGGGCGCTGGCCGTTGATGTATCATCTGGTGTCGAAACCGGGCCCGGACAGAAAGATCCCGTATTGATCCAGTCTTTTCTGGAAGCCGCATCACAATTGTAATGGGCATCAAACACCCAATACCCTAAAATGAGCCCGATTATGAACACCACAAATATCTATGGTTCCGGCCCCGATGAAGCGGGCCATTTTGATAGTTTTGGCGGCCGGTTTGTCGCTGAAACCCTGATGCCGCTTATCCTTGATCTGGAAAAGGCATGGATTGAGTCAAAAAATGATCCTGCCTTCGCTGTGGAACTCGATGATTTCCTCAACAATTATGCCGGCCGGCCATCGCCGCTTTATTTTGCCGAACGCCTGACCAAGCATTTGGGCGGGGCAAAGATTTATTTTAAGCGCGATGAGCTTAACCACACCGGGTCTCATAAGATCAACAATTGTTTGGGCCAAATTCTTTTGGCCCGGCGCATGGGCAAAACCCGCATCATTGCCGAAACTGGTGCCGGTCAGCATGGCGTGGCCACGGCCACGGTCTGTGCCCGGTTTGGCCTGAGCTGCACCATTTATATGGGCGAAACCGATATCAAACGCCAACAACCTAATGTCTTTCGCATGAAACTGTTGGGTGCCGAAGTGATCCCGGTGACGTCGGGTTCCCAAACCCTTAAAGATGCCATGAACGAAGCGCTGCGCGATTGGGTCGCCAATGTCGAAAACACCTATTACCTGATCGGTACCGCCGCCGGGCCGCACCCCTATCCGGCCATGGTCCGGGATTTCCAATCCATCATCGGGCGCGAAACCCGCATCCAGATGCAAGCCGCCGAAGGCCGCCTGCCCGATTCTCTGGTCGCGTGCATCGGTGGCGGATCAAACGCCATCGGCCTGTTCCACACGTTTCTGGACACCCCCGAAATTGACATGTTTGCCGTTGAAGCCGCAGGCAATGGCATTGAAACCGGCAAGCATGCCGCCTCTATCAGTGCCGGATCGCCGGGGGTTCTCCATGGCAACCGCACTTATCTTTTGCAAGATGATGATGGCCAGATCACAGAGGCACACTCTATTTCTGCAGGGCTCGATTACCCCGGCATTGGCCCGGAACACGCATGGCTGCACGATCAGGGGCGGGTCAATTATGTGTCCGCCACCGATAAGGAAGCCCTGGCTGCGTTCAAACTATGCTCGCAGTTGGAAGGCATTATTCCGGCCCTTGAGCCCGCCCATGCACTCGCCCACGTCATCCGCATGGCGCCATCGCTTCCATCTGATCATCTTTTGGTCATGAACCTGTGTGGGCGCGGCGACAAGGATGTGTTTACCGTCTCTGACCTTCTTGAGGAATCACTGTGAGCGCACCAATGAAGGACCGGATTGGTCAGCGGTTTAAAGCCTTGGCCGAAGAAGGCCGCGCGGGCCTTGTGACCTTCATCACGGCAGGGGATCCAGATATGGAAACCTCAAACGCACTCTTGTCTGGGCTATCTGAGGCTGGGGCCGACCTGATCGAGCTGGGCATGCCCTTTTCTGATCCCATGGCCGATGGCCCCGAGATTCAAGCCGCCAGTTTGCGCGCGCTAAAGGCTGGCCACAACATGATCAAGACCCTTGAAATGGTTCGCACGTTTCGCAAATCCGATGATGAAACGCCGATCATTCTTATGGGCTATTACAACCCTATCTATATTTACGGCAATGATCGCTTTTTAACCGATGCATTGGCTGCTGGCGTGGATGGGCTGATCATTGTTGATCTGCCACCAGAAGAAGACGAAGAACTTTGCCTGCCATCCCTTAAAGCCAACATGCACTTCATCCGGCTGGCAACCCCCACCACCGATGAAAAGCGTATGACCCAGGTTTTGAAAAACACGTCAGGGTTCATCTATTATGTCTCTATCACCGGCATTACCGGCACCCGGATGGCCAATGCGGACGATGCGTGCGCGCGCGTTGAACAGCTGCGCACCGCCACCGATCTTCCCATTGCCATTGGTTTCGGCATCAAAACACCAGAACAAGCGGCCGCCATGGCCCGCATCGCTGATGCGACCGTGGTTGGCAGCGCCGTGGTAACCTGCATACGTGAAGGGCTTGACGATGAAGGGTCTGCAAAGCCAGAATTGATTGATAATACCCATGCTTTTGTATCAAAATTGGCGGACGGTGTTCGCAATGCCCGTGATAAACAGAAATAATCCGGATCATTAATATGAATTGGCTTACAAATTTCGTCCGACCCAAAATCCGCGCGCTGGTTCGCAAGGAAAACGTGCCTGATAATCTCTGGCACAAATGTCCTTCTTGCGAACAAATGATCTTTCATCGCGAGCTGGCTTCCAGTCTTCATGTTTGTTCCCATTGCGGCCACCATATGCGGGTGACGGCGAAAGAACGCCTCGATATGGTGTTCGATCCCGACAGCTATCAAATCATCGAGCTTCAGAAAACCATTGATGACCCCCTGAAATTCAAGGACCAAAAACGGTATTCTGATCGGTTGAAAGAAAGCCGCAACAAGACCCAAGGCGACGATTCTATCTATGTTGCCCACGGCAAAATCGGCGGCATGGGCGCGGTGGTTGCCGCATTCGATTTCCCATTTATGGGCGGCTCCATGGGGGTTGCCGTTGGCGAAGGTTTGATCGCCGCTGCCAGACTTGCCGTGCTGCAAGAAGCACCGCTGATTGTGTTTCCGGCATCCGGTGGGGCGCGTATGCAAGAAGGCATTTTATCGCTGATGCAAATGCCCAGAACCACCGTGGCCGTAGAAGAAGTTCGCGAGGCGGGCCTGCCCTATATTGTTGTCCTGACAGACCCCACTACTGGCGGGGTTTCCGCAAGCTTTGCCATGTTAGGTGACATTTCCATTGCAGAACCCGGGGCCATCATTGGCTTTGCCGGATCGCGCGTGATCGAAAGCACCATCCGCGAAACCCTGCCCGAAGGATTCCAGCGCGCAGAATATCTTTTGGAACATGGCATGATCGATATGGTGGTTCACCGCCAGGACATGCATGACACCCTGGCCAGAATCATCGATCTTTTATGCAACCGCACACCTGCGGGTGATGTGGTGACCATGCCCGGCGCACCCGGAGGCAGGGATCGGCGTTCAAGCGGGAATGCTGTTCCTGGAAAATAGCGCCCTCCTCAAGCGGCTGAGAAAGCTGCATCCCCTAACCATCGACCTGTCGCTCGGTCGGATTGAACGACTGCTTGGTGCCCTGGGCAATCCCCAAAATTCAATGCCCCCTGTGATCCACGTTGCGGGAACCAACGGCAAGGGATCAACCCTTGCCTTCATGAATGCCATGGCCCGCGCAGCGGGGCTGAAAGCCCATCTCTATACCTCACCCCATCTTGTTCGGTTCAATGAACGCATCCGCCCAAAGGGGCGCATCATCGGCGACGCGCGCTTAAGTGCGTTGTTGCGCGATTGTGAAGATGCCAATGATGGCGGACCCATTACTTTTTTTGAAATCACCACGGCCATGGCATTTCTTGCCTTTGCTCAAACCAAAGCCGACATCACCCTTTTGGAAACCGGTCTGGGCGGACGGCTGGATGCAACCAATGTCATCGCCCGACCAGCAGCGTGTGTGATCACCCCCATCTCCATCGACCATCAACAATTTTTAGGACGCACCCTTGGCGAAATTGCCGGGGAAAAAGCAGGTATTTTAAGGCCATCGGTGCCCGCCATTATCGCCCTCCAGCACCCGATTGCCGCACAGGTTCTGGCCCAGCATGCCAAAAAACTGGGCACGCCGCTGATCCGACAAGGCATTGATTTCAAAGCAAGTTTGAAAAATTCGGCCATGGTTTATCAAGATAATCAGGGCGACCGCATCTTTCCAACCCCTGCCCTTTCTGGTGCCCACCAGATTGCCAATGCAGCCAATGCCATTGCCGCCCTTGATACCCTTCACGATCAGCGCATCACCGATAAAACAATTCAGCGTGGCCTTGAAACCGCGCACTGGCCCGGACGGATGCAACGGCTTAAGCCCGGCAAATTGGCCAAGCCCTTATTGGACGCAGGGTTTGAGGTGTGGCTGGATGGTGGGCACAATCCCGCCGCAGGCCGGGTAATGGCCAAAAATCTTTCCCATTGGAATGATCGACCGCTTTATCTGATCCTTGGCATGCTCCACAGCAAGGACACTCAGGGCTTTCTAAAACCGCTGGCATCGCGTGTGGGCACGCTCTGGGCAATCCCCATACCGGGCAGCCCCCATGCCAGTCACGATACAGTCCAAATGGTAAAAAACGCGCGGGGGCTCAACATTGCCGCCCATGAAGCTCGGAGCCTGGAAGCGGCCATCGCCAAAATAAAATTGAGAAAGCCCGGTCGCGTGATGATCACGGGGTCCCTTCATCTGGCAGGGGCCGTGTTGGCCGCCAATGGGGAAGCGCCTAAATAAGGCCATAAAAAAAACGGCCCGCCAATTTGGGGGCCGTTTTAAAAAGCTTAAGACCTGTTCCCCTAGATAACGGAGTTGATCCATTCGGCAAGGGCGCTTTTGGGCACCGTGCCAACCTTGGTGCTGGCCACTTGGCCATCTTTGAACAGGATCAACGTGGGAATGCCGCGCACGCCATATTTCGACGGTGTCTGCGGATTGTCATCAATGTTCACCTTGGCAATGGTGACCTTGCCCGCCATTTCCTGGGCCAATTCTTCCAAAATCGGCGCAATCTGCTTGCAGGGGCCACACCATTCTGCCCAAAAATCCACCAAAACCGGACCCTCAGCATTCAATACATCGGCTTCAAAACTGGCATCCGTTACTTGCGCAAAATCCATGTTATCCCTCTGGTCATCCCTCAAAATATTGACCCATGATGGGCCATCAATGCGCAGAGTCTAGGGACGGAGACAAGATGCGTCAAGGATGCGTCACGCTTTGCGTTGAATCCCCGCAAGCGCTTGTTCAAGGCCGTCTTTGGCAAGCTCGATCAGAACGGGGGCCGCGGTATAAACAAGCGCGCAGCGGATTGTATGGCTGGGAAAAATTTGTGTCAGGGCTGCACGATACAGGGCCATTTGGCGCAGATAAGCCGGGGCAACCTTGTCTGGATGATCGGGAATCGGACGCCCGGTTTTATAATCCACAATCAAAACCGCATCGTCCAAAACCACCAGACGGTCGATTTGGCCAGAGATCACAACATCACCTCCAGCACCTGTAACCGTCCCCGCCACGGGAACTTCGGCCAAAGAACCGGGGGCGAAGATCAACCCGAATGCAGGATCATTCAGCACGGCCAGCGTTTCAGCGGCAATTTCTTTTTGTGTGGCATCATCCAATCCAAACAGTGGCCGGGACAAATAGCGCAATGCCACCGCTTCGCGCAATCGGGGATCAATTTCAGGAAGATTTTGCAGCAATCCATGGACCAGGCGCCCACGCAAAAAACGATCCCCACCATTGCCGGCAGGACTGAAGGTTGGCGGATCATCGCCCAGAGATGATGGCGAAAGCGCCGCAGCCACCGGCGTTTCCGCCCCAGGATTGTTTTTGGCCCAGTCTTCAATTTTTGTATGAACCGCCACCAAATCAATGGGTTCGGATTCTTTGGCTTCGGCGATTTGGGGGGTTTGATAGCGCAGGCCATCGCCCTCAATCCCATCAAGGGGGTCTTTGATGGTTTCCACGCCTTCGGGGATTGCCTTCATGGCCTGCTTGACCAGATCATACCAGCACCCTTCCGGGGCCTTTCTCATGTTCTCCCAGCCACAAACAATTAATCTGTCTTCGGCCCGGGTCATGGCCACATAAAGCAGACGGTTCTGTTCGCGGTTTTGTTCATCGATTGCCCCATCGCGCAACTGCGCCAAAACCGGGCCATAATCACCGGTGCTGGGTGCCCAAAGCGGCACCATCTGTGCGCCCTTATCGCCCAAACTTGTCCAAAGCGGTGCCTTTGGTGCGTTGGGTTTGCTCATGGTATCGGGCAGGAACACGATGGGGGCCTGCAGGCCCTTGGCACCATGGATGGTCATGATGCGCACTTCATTGCGCACACCCTGTTCCAGATTGCGTTTAATCTCTGATTGTCCGGCTTCAACCCAGGCCAGAAATCCCTGAAGCGACGGCGGGGCCACCCGTTCATAAGAAAGGGCCAGTTCCAGAAATTCATTGACCGGGTCTTCGGCTTCACGGCCCAACCGTGCCAAAAGCCGGGCGCGGCCATCGTTTTCATTCAGGATGGATGCAAACAATTCAAACGGGCGCACCTGATCCGTGCGCGCCAAAAGCCCCGCTAAATAATCCCGCGCCTGCGCCCAGATGCCACCATCATCGGCGCGGTCTCTCAAGGCCTGCCACAATGAACCCGGGCGGCCATAAGCAAGGTCAAACAGGGTGTCCTGGGTAAACCCGATGAATGGCCCGGTAAGCACACAGGCAAGGGTCAGGTCATCTTCTGGCAACAACAGAAACTGGCCCAACGCCATCAAATCCATCACTGCCAGCTGTTCGGTCAAGACCATGCGATCAGCCCCGGCAACGGGAATATCAAGGCGTTTCAGGGCACGCACCATGTCACTGACAAAGGATGTTCTGCGGCGCACCAAAATCATGATGTCCCCGGCACGCACCGCACGATTTTTCGATTCCAGCATTTCGCCATCGGTGATCCAGCCCTTGATGGTGGCCGCAATGGTGTTGGCAAGCCGGGTTGGCGCTGATGCCACGGTTTCTGGCTCTAACGCCGGTGCCCATGGGTCTTGGGGGCTGGGGGTGTCCGCCCCGATGGTCGGCCAAACCTCCACCCGGCCGCCATGGCCGGCCCGGGCAGACCGATGGGTGATGCCTGTCTCTTTCGGGGCCACGCCATCATGGGCAGGACCGGAAAACACCGCATCGACCACATCCAGAACCGCCGTGGTGGATCGAAACGAAACATCAAGAGGTACATTGCGCCACGGCGCCCCGGCCGCGTTTACCCTGGATGAAAAATAGTTGCGCATTTCTTCAAAGGCACGGGGGTCTGCGCGTTGAAAACTGTAAATCGACTGCTTTGCGTCGCCTACGGCAAAGACGGTTCGGGCAACATCCCGCGCCCCGGTACCTGCAAAGAATTCATCGGCCAATGCCTGAATAACTGCCCATTGATCGGGGCTGGTATCCTGGGCCTCATCCACCAAAATATGATCCAGCCCGCCGTCTAGCTTGAACAAAACCCAGGCAACGCCCGATTCAAGAAGGGCGCGGGTTTTCAGGATCAAATCATCGTAATCAAGACGCGCACGCATTTGTTTGTGATGGGTGTAGGCATCAATCAATGCCGCCCCCAGCGTCAATGCCGCACGGGAACCGGCAAAGGTTCGCGCTGTCCGGCGCCGGGTCCGCATGGCAATCAGGCGTTCCGCTTCTACGCCAAAGGCCTGCAACAAGGCATCGGGATCATCGGCATTGTCGCGAACAGCCTTTGTAAAGGGCCGGCCATGGGGGCCGCCTTTGGAATTGATAAACCCCTTTATATAATCGTCCATCATGGCCGGGCGATCCGCAACATCGGCACCCAAAAACAAGGCCATCCGGGCGGATCGGTCCTTGTCGGTCTTGCCGCCATCAGTCATTTGGGCAGTCAGGGCTCGAAGCACCGGGCCATCAAACGCATCATCAGTACACGCGGCTGCAACAACCACGTCTTCTGTTTCTGAGCTATCAATCTTCAACACATCGGAAAGCTGTGACACGGCCCCGGAAAGCCCACCTGCTGTTTCGATCAACCGGGCAATGCGCCCCCGGTCATAGGCCAATGTCTGCATCAATTCCTGAAAACTGCCGGCATCCACCCGCCCGGCAATGGCGGCCAAGGCGTCGCTTAAGGCGCAATCTTCAGGCTGGGCTTTTTCGGCCTGTTCTGTTGCACGGGCCAACACTTCTTCGCGGGCCAATCCCAAAATTTCATGGGCGGTAATATCATCCATCACCTGAAAATGGGGCTGCAGGCCTGCCTCTACTGGAAACCGGCGCAGCAGGGATTCACAAAACGCATGAATGGTCTGAATTTTAATCCGCCCGGGACAATCCAGCACCGCGCCAAACAAGGACCGGGCAAGGGTCATGGTTTTATCAAACCCGTCATCGTGCGGTCCAAGGCCGGTGATCTTTTCAATCTCAGCCATCAGCCAGCCATCATCAGCAACTGCCCATGCGCCAAGACTTTCATAAACGCGGTTGGCCATTTCTGCCGCGGCGGCCTTGGTGAAGGTCAGACATAAAATTTTATGGGGCTTTGTCCCCGCCAACAAAAGCGCCAACACACGATCGGTTAAAACCTTGGTTTTGCCAGACCCCGCCGATGCCCCCACCCACACCGATGCTGCGGGGGCGGCCGCCAAGGCCTGAGCCGCACTAGCATCATTGATGGCGGTCATAATTTCTGGGCTGGTGATATCGGTCATGGCTTATTCACTGTCGCCACCACCTGTCGACCATTCCAGCACCCGGGCAAGATGTTCGTAATCGTCAAAGCGCGGTTCATGGCCCGGAATGGGGCGCGCCAGATATGGCCAATCAGCATCATCAAACAAATCAATCAGCCTTTTCAGCCCGTCCAGCGCATCCATCGGGGCATCATCCAGATTACCTGCAAAAGGTGTTTTCTTACCAGCAGGGGTGCCCCCCGATAATTGCCAATAGGCCAGTTCCGAAACCGGCGCGCCTTCTAATCCTTCAAACTGGCCGCCCTGTGCCATCGCCGCCAGCAATGGCAATTGTGGCGCAAACCCAGTCTTTTGATCCCGGGCAGAAGGCGGCTTTCCGGTTTTATAATCAACGATTCCCAATGTGCCACTGGCGATTTCCCGATCGATGCGGTCCGCCATACCCGTCAATTTGAAAGGTCCATTGGATGTTTCAAATTCTAACGTTCCCCAGCTTTCGGTGCCCAATGGGGAAAGCATGGCGCGACGGATGATTTCGTGTTCAGCAAACCACACGGCCACCCGTTCAAACCGGGGCCACCACAGGGCATAAAATCCCGGTGTGGCCCGCAGCGGTGCAAAAACGTCATGGCCAATTTCTTTTAAAACATCCACCGCACCCTCAAGGCCGCCCGGCGGCATTTCTTTGGGCCAGGTTTCGACAAAGGTTTGGAGGGCAAGATGGATAAAGGACCCCCGTTCCGCCGCCCCCGCATCGGCATCAATCCCATCAAGGGGTTTTAGTTCCAAAACATGGCGTGCATAAATGGCATAGGGGTTCACCTGAAGGGTTTCAATCTGGGTCACAGACAAACGCCGGGGGCGCGCCGATACTGGCGGCTTTGGGGCCGGGCGGGATTGTTCCGCCGTGCCAATCCCCAAAGCGGCATCAAACGCTGCCACCCGGGCCAGCCAAAGGGCCCCCTTTGATTTCAACGCCGCCGTTCCATCTCGGCCAAGGGTATTGGCAAGACGGAGCAGCCACCGTGATGCCACCTGAGGCGTTCCCTCAACCCGCTCTGCCCGGGTCAGCACGACCTCAGGTGCGGCAAAAGCCTGGGTGAAATCATGGGCCGAAAGGCCAATGCGGCGTTCTGGCTGAGGCAGGCCAATGGTGTCGCGCATGGGGCGGCTCATCCACGGATCATTGCCAACATCCAGTGGCCAAGCCCCTTCGTTCAGGCCCCCCAAAATCATCAGATCTGCATTTTGAAGCCGGGCTTCCAGTGGCCCCCAGATAAACAGCCGGGGATGGCGGCCATAGCGCGGGCGCACCACGCGGCCTGACAGCAAAGCCTGCAACAAACCGGTATACCGATTGCCACCAAGGGGCGGGAAACCAGCGGATGCTTCGCGCACGTCCACAACAAAGGACGCCAGCGCCTCGCCGTCATCGCCCGCCCATAACCGTTCAGCACCGGTCTGTTCATCACTGCCAGCCATTGTCTCCGCCGCCACAACATGGGCGGAAACCAACGTGCCAAGGGGCTGGGTGCCATCCTCCATAACCGTAACAAGGGGTGCCAACATTTCCGAAACACCCTCAAACCAGACCAAGAGCCGTTCCAGTTTTGGGCGGGCAGTCGCTTTGGCTTGCTCGATTGCGGCCTTGATTTGTGCCGTTATGCCACCAAATCCCGGGGCAGGCCGGGGACCGCGCAGCACCAGCCGTTCCAATTCACGCACCCGGGCACGAAAGACGCTGGTCTGTTCACCCCCCGATGCCAAAGGATGTTTAAGACAGGATAAAAGCGCCACGGGGGCAAAATGCGTGGCAACCATATCGGCCAACAATAAAAAGAACACGGCGGGCTTCGTTGCGCCCAGCGGCGTTCCTGCGGAATCATCGACATCAATCTCCCAGCGCCCAAGACGCGATGCCACCCTGCGGGCCAGCGCCCGGTCCGGTGTCACCAATGCCGCCGTCCCACCCGGTGTTTCCAGCGCTTTGCGCATCATCAGGGCAATCACCCCGGCCTCACTTGAGGGCTCTGGGCAATCCACCCATGTCAGGCCTTCCAGTGCATCTGGTGGATCAAGTTCAGGTGTCACAGGGACAGGGGCGAGGGCGGATGCCAACAGACGCACCCGGGAAACCGGGGCGGCACTTGTCAATCCATGGGGCCAGTCGGTTTCAAAGTCGGCAACATTGGCCCGGGACAACCCAAACCGTTTAAGCAAATGGGCCAACCCGAATTGGGGATGGCTTTCCCCCAATTGATCCCAGCCATCATCATTCATATCCCGATCAAGACCCGGCAAGACAACACAGCCCTGTTCCAACCCGGCAACCGCGTCAAGAAGATCGGCCGTGGCCGGGATAGACCCCGTTGACCCAGCGGCGATCACCCATCCTTTTGGACCATGGGCCTGCCACGCCAAAGACTGCGCCTTTAACAATCGGTTGCGATGCTCTGCGGGGCCAATGGCATCTTCTTCTGCCAGTTCGCGGGGCCAGTATTCGGTCAGAATTTCCAAAAAATTGAGGGTCTTTTGCCAATGATCTGCAAGGTTTTCTGCCATTTCCAGGCCGTTGAGGGCCGTAAAAGGGATGCCTTCGGTTTCCATCTGATCTAAAAACCGGGCCAGTTCCAACGCCAATTCCGCCGCCTGGCCCGCATCGGGGGTTTGCCCCCAACCATGGGTGCCAAATTCCATAACCAGCCGCGCCAATTTCAACTGGCGACGCATGCCACCAATAACCGGCGGCAAGCTGTCATCCATGTGCGTCAGCCCGGGAGACATCAGAATCTCATCTTCATCCAGATCCCCCAATGCCGCCATTCTGGGCAGCAACATCGGCACCACGGGTTGGGTTCTTAAAAAAGCCTCACTCAGGCTGCGCACGGCGCGGCGCGTCGGCACCAAAACAATCAAACGGGCAAGGGCCATTGGATCATCTGGGTCTTCCTTGGCAATCCGGGCCACAATGCCCCGCGCCAATGCATCCACAAAAGGAATGCCCGGATCAATGGTGTAAATGGTTTTTGCTGTGCCCGTCATGGTGCGCGTTCAGCCAATCCGGCTTCGGCCAGTTCCAGTCCCTGGGCATCGCCGATATGGAACCAACGCCCGGTGTGTTTAACGCCCGAAAGACGCCCCTGTGCGATGGCACGGTCGTACAAAACATTGAGGGAAAACGCACCATCGGGGCAGCCATCAAACAGGGCCGGATTTAATACCTGCAACCCGGTAAAGACATAGGGTGCGGTCTCCCGGTTACCGCGCCGTTCAAGATGCCCGTTGGCATCAAGATAAAAATCCCCCACACCTTGATAACCAACCGCCTGGGCACGGGGCACCACCAGCAACACTGCATCCATCGTGTTGCTTTGAAATGCATGGGCCAATTTATGCAGGGCCATGCCATCACCCCCTTCATCCCACGCGATATCGGCATTGATCGCATAAAACGGATCAGCACCGAAATGCCCAAGGGCTGAGGCAATGCCGCCACCAGTTTCCAACAGGGACGTTTCGGGGGAAAGTTCAAGCCGGGGTTTCGTGCGCCCGGAAACATGATCTTCAATCATCGCCCCAAGATAATGTGTGTTGACCACGGCCCGGCCCACATCGGCGGCAGCCAACGCATCCAGCACGCGATCAAGAATGGTCTGCCCGGCGACCACGACCAAAGGCTTTGGCCGTGTGTCCGTAATGGGGCGCAGCCGAAGCCCCAGCCCCGCCGCCAAAACCATTGCCTGATTAATGTTGGCCGTGCTCATTTAAGTTGTTCCAGAAATTTAGGCGTGGTCCGCAAATCACGGGGCACATTGACATTAAACCAGTTTGCCAGTGCGGCCATAGACGGATGCGCCAGATCACGTTCCAAAAGCCGCCAAACCCTTGGGATATGGGCAAGGTAGGCCGGTTTTTTATCCCGCATCATCAGCCGGGTAAAGATGCCAATGATCTTTGCATTGCGCCCACCAGACAACATTGCAGATGCCGCCATAAATTCTTCGCGATCAGACGGGGCACTTAAACCCATCCCATCAAAATAACGGCTGCTTGCGCGGGCAATAATTTCCGGGGAAATATCGCGTCTGGCATCATGGATCAAAGAGACAAAATCATAAGCCCCCGGCCCCGCAAGGGCATCCTGAAAATCCAGCAACCCACACGCCGAAATCCCGCTTTGTCCGCCCACGCGCATCAAATTGTCCACGTGATAATCGCGCAACACCAAGGTTTGGGGCATCCCCCGGGCCAGCCCCAAAACGTCGCGCCAAAGTTCCAGATATTCTGTGCGTTGGTCATCATTAATGGCCTGGCCCGAAATGGCTGGCAGGTACCAGTCTATAAACAGCGCAGCCTCATCCAGAAGGCGGTCATCATCATAGGGTTCAAGCCATGATGGCACGGTCTTATCCTGACCCATGCCATGAAGGGCGACCAAAACATCGACTGCCAGATCGTACAACTGGGCTTCGTCTTCGCCCCGGTTCAAAAGCTGTGTGAAAGTATCACTGCCAAAATCTTCGATGATCAAAAGACCGGCGTTTTCATCGCTGGCAATAATTTCAGGGGCGTTTAAGCCCAGCCCCCGAAGGTGGCGCGCAACCCTGACCCAGGGGCGGACATCTTCTTGGCCCGGCGGGGCATCCATCAACAATATCTGCCCATGCGCGCTGCCAGATTGAAGCCTCCCATAACGGCGATACGACGCATCAACGGGCAACCATTCAATCTTGGCCGCCCCAAAACCGGCCTCTTCTAAAAAGGCCTCAATGACGTCGATGCGCGGGCTGGTTTCGGTCACGATAAAACCTCTTTAAAGGCGGTTTCGATCGCTTCGCCGCGCAGCCCATGGCCAATAATTTGCCCATGGCGGGAAAATTCGCCCTTAATTTCCAGCCGGATTTCCAACCAGTCATGGGGCATATAATTTCCGAGCTTCGATGACCATTCAATCAACGATATGGCTTCGGAAAACGCTTCTTCAATGCCAAGTTCCAGCGCATCTTCGGGTGCGCGCAACCGGTACAGATCAAAATGCCAGACCGGTGCCCCACCGGTTTCATAGACCTGAACCAGCGTAAAGGTGGGGCTGGGCACTTCGCCCACAGGGTCAGCACCATAATGGGCGGCCATCGCGCCGATCAAATCGCGCGCAAAGGTTGTTTTTCCGGCCCCCAATGATCCTTCAAGGCCAACCACATCCCCTGCTTCCAAAAAGGGCGCAATTTGGGCCGCCAGGGCCATGGTCGCATCAAGATCGGGCAGTGAAATTTCAATCATAACGAATTTGTAACCCCCCGAACCCTCAGGAACAAGACTACAAAATGTGCAAGGGGTTTGCAGAGTGATCGGACCTCTATATCTTATGCGCAAATTATGTCGCCCAGATTATAACATGAGGAAAAACCCGAACGATGAACGGGCCTGAAAACATCCCAATGCCAGATGGGGCATTAGAAACAGATGTGATCATCATCGGTGCTGGGCCTGCGGGCCTGTTTGCCGTCTTTGAGTGCGGCATGCTGAAGATGAAATGCCATGTCGTTGATGCATTGGAAATTCAGGGTGGACAATGTGCGGCCCTGTACCCGGAAAAGCCCATCTTTGATATCCCGGCATGGCCGAAAATCACGGGACAAGACCTGATCGCCCGATTGATGGAACAAGCGGAACCATTTGAGCCGGTTTTTCATCTGGGCCAACAGGTAGAAACCCTGACCGAGATAAGCGATGGCCGCCTTTGCCTCTGCACATCAAACGGCACTACCATTTATGCCCGCGCAGTCATGATCGCCGGCGGGGCCGGTGCCTTTGGACCAAACCGCCCCCCCATAGACGGTTTGGCGGCATTTGAGGGCACCAGCATCTTCTATCTGGTTGCACGGCGTGATGCCTTCAAGGGCAAGCGCGTGGCCATTGCCGGCGGGGGCGATTCTGCCGTTGATTGGGCCTTGTCACTCAGCGATGTTGCCGAACATGTCTATGTCATTCATCGCCGCGACAAATTCCGCGCCGCCCCTGAAAGTGTCGAGCGGATGCGCGCGCTGCAATCGGGTGGAAAGGTAGAACTGGTCATCCCCTATCAGCTTTCAGGTCTTGAGGGTGAGGGCGGCCAACTTTCTGCCGTCATGGTTCGCGCCATGGATGGCAACGAGCGCAAACTGGATGCTGATATATTGCTGCCCTTTTTTGGCCTCGCCGCCGATCTTGGGCCCATTGCCCAATGGGGGCTTGATATCAATCACCACCAGATCACCGCTGACCCCGCGACCATGGAAACAACCAGGCCCGGCATTTTCGCCATTGGCGATATCGCCACCTATCCTGGAAAGCTGAAATTAATTCTGACCGGATTTTCCGAAGCTGCCCTGGCAGCCCACGCAGCCTTCAAACGGGTTCACCCCGATGAATCCCTGCATTTTGAATATTCCACCACCAAAGGGCTTCCCGAAGACTAGACCCGGCTCTACTGGTCTGGGGCGTTTTCTACATCATCATCGACAGGGATCACAAACCGGACGGTTGTGCCTTCGCCAACTTGTGACGCAATAGAGAGCTGGCCATCATGAAGTTCGATGAAGCTTTTGACCAATGCCAACCCAAGGCCCATGCCCCTGGCACGTTCATCACGATCAGAGCTGCCGCGTTCAAACCGTCCCATAACCCGCGCTTGATCTTCTTCGGCAATGCCAATGCCGGTGTCGGTCACGGCAAAGTCAAGACCGGCACTTGTGCGAAGCGCTGAAATCCGGATCAGTCCCCCTTTCGGAGTGTACTTAATGGCATTGCTGACCAAATTAAACAGGGCCTGTTTGAGGCGACGTTCATCGCCCGCCATGGTGCCAATATCTTCGGGGCATTCCAGCTCAAGGGCTATTTCACTCTTGCGGGCCTTATCCTGCACCAGCGTTGTCATCTGAGTCAGCATGGCATGGATGTTGATCTGGCTAATTTCAAGTTCCAACTGCCCTGATTCGATCAATGCCAAATCCAGAATATCATCGATCAAGGCAAGCAAGACCTGGGATGCCTCAAGAACCCCCCGGGTGTATTCACCTTGGCGTTCATTGAGCGAACCAAAATACTGGTTCGACAGAATTTCGGTGAAGCCAATAATGGTATTAAGCGGCGTGCGCAATTCATACGAAACATTGGTAACAAATTCAGATTTCAACTGATCCGCCGCCAACAATGCATCATTGCGTTCCCTGAGCGCGCGCTGAACGGTGACGGAATCGGTCACATCAATATAGCTGAACAACAATGCCCCATCGGGCAAAGGCACCACCGAGAAATCAAGGATGGACCCATCTGCCCGCTCAAAACGCCCCGTGCGCGGTGTCCGGTCATGGACCCCTGACAATAATTTTTCGCGCAACGCTTCCCAATTATCGTCATATTTAAACAAGGGTTGTGATGCATCAATGATTTCGTGAATGCGGGGTTCTCCACGCAACATACGGGAATCAAGCTTCCAGATGCGGGCGTAAGCGGGATTGAATAATTTTAACCGGCTGTCTGAGCCGAACACCACGACGCCTTCGTGAAGGTGATCCAGGGTTTCCGATTGCACTGCGATCAAGGTGTTATAAGACCGTTCCAGCGTCAGCCGATCGGTCACGTCTTCGACCGTAATCAAAAGGCCGCCCAAGGGATGGGGGTTGATAACCATCCGGAAGGTCCGCCCATCTGGCAGATAAATGACTTCCTCTTGGGATGCGATCAGGGATGTATAAAGTTCCATCCGTTGCCGCTTGAATGCCTGAAAATCAGCCTGATCGGGATATGCCCGTCTGGCCCGAAGGTCTTCCAACATTTCTCCATGGGTTGGCAAAGACCGCAACCATTCAGGGTCATATTCCCACATGCGCGCAAATGCGATGTTGTAAAACTGCAACCGGGTATCGGGACCAAAAACCACAATCCCCGTGCCCAGGCTTTCCAAAACCTCGCCATGAGATGCGATATGGCGCGCCAATTCCGAACGTGCGATGTCTTGATCCGTACAATCAATGGCAAACCCGGCCATGGACCAATAGCCACCGCCAACAAGGGGCGATTCCGTAATCTCCAGCATGCACCGTTCACCGCCCATAACAACGTAGGTGGACCGGGTTCTTCCCGCCCCCCCATCGCGCGCTTCTTCTGCCAGATCTTTCCCCCAGCCCATTGGCCCCCCGGCAATTTCCGAGCCCTCGGCAATGGCGGCTTCTGGTGTTGGTTGATCTACGGCGTGGGCATACGCATCATTGCAATAGACGATTGATAAATCGGGTCCACGCACCCAGGCAGGAATATTCAATCCATCAAACAGGTGGCGATACCCTGAAATTACCCCCGTCATTTCTTGGGTTTGATCAATCAGCCGGTTTTTTTCGACCACCACGCCGGTGACATCCCGGAACCAAATTGTGTCCCAGGTTCGGTCATCTGCCTGTGTATTTTTAGCCGAGCTTCTGAGCCCCCGGGCTTCCAACGTGCGTTTGGCATCAACGGTAACGACACGCATGGCGAATGGCGCCCCGTTGCTGCGCAGATTGACGACATAATCCCTCAATTGCCGCCTGCAACCGGAATCCAGATTTTCATAAATGTTGCCATCTGCCTTTAGGAAATCTTCGCTGACCCCGAATAAATTAGCGAGCCCCGGGCCAAAGAGCCCCGGTTCTTCTGTATCTGATTCAGAGGGCCAAGCCCAAAAGCTTCCCGAAGCACTGTTAAGGGCTGCCCCAATAAGGCTGGTATCAATTTTAGCAATTTCAAGATTTTTACGCGCAACCCGAAGGCTGCGGGCATGGCGCCATGCAAGGGCAATTGATGCCAGTAATGCGGCACCCAAAAGCACGCCGACCAACCGCAGAACCAAGGCTTCATCCCCCGTTCCCGCACCCCCTAAAAGGTCAGAGATTAATTCAGGGACGGGGCCTGATAAAGGGACAACAGCCCACATGACACTGGTTCCCCCCTATCGAGGCGCTATCAAGAACAGGATTAGCATGGCCACCAGTTTAAGGCCCATCTTGGCCGCCGACAAGGGCGGCTTCCCGGTACCGGTCTAGTACCGGTAGTGATCCGGTTTGAAAGGGCCATCTACGGGCACAGAGATGTAATCAGCCTGAGCCTGGCTCAGTTTTGTCAATCCGACACCAACATGGTCCAGATGCAACCGGGCCACTTTTTCATCCAGATGCTTGGGCAGGAAGTACACTTCATTTTTATAGGTTGCATGATTTTTCCACAGTTCAATCTGGGCAATGACCTGATTGGTGAATGAAAAGCTCATGACAAAGCTGGGATGCCCTGTTGCACAACCAAGATTAACCAACCGCCCTTCGGCCAGCAGGATCAACCGCTTGCCATCGGATTTGGTGATTTCATGAACTTGGGGCTTAATTTCGTCCCAGTTCGAATTGCGCAATGCACTGACCTCAATCTCGCTATCGAAATGGCCAATGTTACACACAATGGCGCGATCCTTCATGGCGCGGAGATGATCAATGGTGATGATGCCGACATTGCCCGTCGCGGTTACAAAAATATCGCCCCGGGGTGCGGCATTTTCCATGGTGACAACTTCAAAACCTTCCATTGCAGCCTGAAGGGCGCAAATGGGATCAATTTCGGTCACAAGGACACGTGCACCCTGGCCTGAAAGTGCGGCCGCACAGCCCTTGCCCACGTCACCATATCCCGCAACCACGGCCGTCTTGCCACCAAGCATGACGTCTGTGGCACGCTTGATGCCGTCAATCAGGCTTTCCCGACAACCATAAAGATTGTCGAATTTTGACTTGGTCACCGAATCGTTGACGTTGATGGCCGGGCACATCAATTCCGCCCTGGTTTGCATTTCAAACAGACGCAAGACTCCGGTGGTGGTTTCTTCTGAAATGCCTTTTACGTCATCCATCAATTTTGGATATTTGTCATGCATCAGTTTGGTCAGATCGCCGCCATCATCCAAAATCATGTTGGGATGCCAGCCATCGGGGCCGGTAATGGTCTGCTCAATGCACCATTCGGCTTCTTCCTCGGTTTCACCCTTCCAGGCGAACACAGGAATGCCCGCCGCAGCCATGGCCGCAGCCGCCTGATCCTGGGTTGAAAAAATGTTGCACGAACTCCACCGAACCTCGGCACCCAGATGGGTCAGGGTTTCAATCAAAACCGCCGTCTGGATGGTCATATGCAGACAACCCGCAATGCGCGCGTCCTTCAGCGGCTGTTCCTTGCCATATTCTTCACGCAAAGCCATAAGACCCGGCATTTCAGTCTCGGCAATGGATACTTCCTTGCGCCCCCATTCGGCGAGGCTCATATCCGCAACCTTGAAATCATTGCTATTTGTCTCGGTGTTCAACGGCTTTCTCCCAAAAATGTGATGGCGTTTCCAGGCCAGACCTGATCTGGCGCAGGATTGAAATTAAAACGGTGCCACGCTTTCGCGGCACCAGATACAGTCTCACATAAGCCTTAAGAAAACATAAATCAAACTTTATATTGTTATGTATTGTTGAAAATACCAGAGAACGGGCCGGTTTTTAGCTGGCTTTGGGGGCTTGGCCCTCAAGAAGATCGCCCAGAACCGCCAGCGCAGATGGGGCATCAACCCCACGGGCAGAGATGACCACTTCTGTTTCATGGCTCGCGGCCAGCATCATCAATCCCAGAATTGACAGCCCCCCCACGGTGTTCCCCTTACAAGAGACCTCTATTTGGGCGTCGAACTGACCGGCTTGTTTGACAAATTCTGCGGCTGGGCGGGCATGAAGCCCTAATTCGCTGGCAATAATAACGGTGCGGGATATTGGGCTGTTGCCATCATTGTTGCTGCCTGTTGTTTTCCCACTGGTACTTTTGGCCACCCGTGTCTCCTTAAGCCTATTCGGAATCGCGCAAGAAACTGGAGGCCACATTAATATATTTACGCCCCGCTTCCTGAATGCTGACAACTGCGGTTTCAAGAGATTCCACCGAACGGGTGCTGGCGAATTTAATCAGCATGGGCAGGTTAACCCCGGCAACCACCTCAACCCCTTTTTCGCCCAATGCTGAAAGCGCCAGATTGGATGGGGTGCCCCCGAACATATCCGTCATGACGATAACGCCTGCCCCGGCTTCGACACGGACAATCGCTTCCATGATTTCCGCACGCCGCACACCCATTTCATCATCTGGACCGATACAAATGGGTGCAATATTTTCCTGGGGACCGACAACATGCACCATGGCGTCAAGCAACGCTTCGGCCAATACCCCATGGGTAACCAGAACAAGCCCGATGCCTGGGCCCTTGGATTTTTTATCGGTTGCCATTTTTTTCCTGCCTGCCATTTTCCTGATCGCCTCTTTTCTCATCGGCGCTTTTCTGGCCACCTGAGGCGACCTTCCTATCTTGATCGGATGCCATTATTACCCCCGGTCCCACACCAACGGCAAGACACACCTTCATCGAAGATGATGCCTCAAAGGGTGCAAGGTCAATCATAGGGATGGAAATGCCCAGTAATTTGCCATAAGCAGCCTCTGGCAGGCGATCCAAATCTGTGCCCGGGTCCACAATATTAACGATCAGATCAATGGGCACTAGACCCTGTAAGGCCCCTGGATCAAGGCGCACAATGCCCAATCCCCGCACTTCCAAAAGCCCGGCAAGGGCCAAAGGTGCCGACGCCACGACGCGCCCACCCTCAACCCTGAGGGCGACCTGATCATCGGCCACCAACCGAGCACCCCGATCGATCAACTGTAAGGCAATATCTGATTTCCCGACCCCTGAGCGCCCACGCAAGATCACGCCGCGCATATCATCAGGGCCGTCAGGGCCTTCAATGCTGACACAGGTTGCATGAATGCAGTTTTGCTTATCCATGGTTCAAACCCGATTATATTCTGGCAAGCTGATCACAAACCGCGCCCCCACAACTGCACCTTCGCGTTCCACATTTTCTGCCCGTATATGTCCCCGGTGGGCATCAATGATTTGTTGCGAAATGCTGAGGCCCAGCCCCGAATGGGTGCCAAACTTTTCACCAATGGGGCGTTCTGTATAAAAGCGTTCAAAAACCGCCTGGAATTTTCCCGGCGGCATTCCCGGCCCCTGATCTTCAATGGCAATGCAGATGCGCCCATCAAGGTGATTGCCGGTGATGCGGATGGTGCCACCTGGTGGCGAAAAAGAAACCGCATTGGCAATCAGGTTGGCAAATACCTGCCCCAAACGATCGCGCATCCCCAAAACCGTAAAATCATCATCCCCCGGCAATGCCAGAATAAATTCCGGGGCACTGGCTGCACTTTCTTTTGCAGCACTTTCTCTTGTTGTGCGTTCAATATCGACCAACGTTTCCAAAATGCCGCGAATATCGACCTTGGTCATCCGTGCCCGGCCCAGTTCCGCATCCAACCGGGACGCATCGGAAATATCCGTGATCAATCGATCCAGACGTTCCACATCATCCAGAATTACCGCCATAAGCCGTTTCTGTTGTTCGGGATATTCAAACCTGGATGCGGTTTCAACGGCACTTTTAAGGCTGGTCAACGGGTTTTTGATTTCATGGGCAACATCGGCGGCGAAGCCTTCAATGGCTTCCATTCGCACCCAAAGCGCCTGGGTCATTTCCCTGAGCGCGCCCGACAGGTCGCCAATTTCATCGCCCCGATTGGTGAAATCTGGAATTGTCACGGAGCGGGCTTGATCCTGACCGTGGCGAACCCTGTCTGCGGCAGCGGCAAGTTGACGCATGGGCCTTGCAATGGTGCCTGCCAGCCACAGGCTCATCAGCACCGTGATTGCCAGAACGATCAGAAAGACCGTCAGGATTTCAATCCGCACACCCCTGATGTCTGCCGACAATCGTTCATCCCCAATGGACAAAACCAGCGCGCCCAAAACTTGTTTGTAACGCTGGACTGGCAAAGCCACCATCAAGACAAGCTGGCCATTGGCGCGCGCACGCACGGACCGTCGGGTCTCACCCGCCAGTGCCCTTTGTGCTTCGGGATAATCAGCAGCCTTGGGGGCGGGTTTTTCTGGATATGCCAAATACGTTGGCCCTGCCGATAATTGGTGCAGCACCCAATCATAGCGATCGATCGCAGTTCCCAGAAGGGAGCCAAAAAATCCGGTGGGGCTTTGGGGCGGGGGCAATTCCTTGATCTGAACCTTCCCCTTTTTGCCGCCCAGATACCGACTATCGGCAATCAAATCCCCATTGGCGGCAAACAATTGCGCCCGAAGCCCGCCCGGCACCGCAAGCCGGCGCACCATGGGCCGGGCCATGGCCGTCAGAAAATCCTGACCCATGGCAGGATTGGTGGTCACCGCCGCTTCGCCCAGCGCTGCCGCAAAAATGCCCCCATGGGTTTCAAGGGATAACAATTCAGATTGGATCAAATGTTCTTTGTAACGGTCGAGATAAAGCAGCCCCACGACAAGAATGACCAGCGCCAAAACATTGACGGCCAAAACCCGCGCGGTGATGGAACGAAACCGGGACCGCCGACCCGAATTTGCATCAATCCCTTTATCGTTTTTGGGGATTTCTCCCTTCATTGAACCCCCATTGCCCAGTTCACCGATCGATCAGACCGATCAGGCATCTCCGTAACGGTATCCAAGCCCATACAGGGTTTCGATCTGTGCAAAATCATCGTCCACCTGCTTGAACTTTCTGCGCAGCCTTTTGATGTGGCTATCGATGGTGCGGTCATCGACGTATATGTGTTCACCATAGGCTGCATCCATCAACTGGTCCCTGTTTTTGACATGGCCCGGGTGGGTTGCCAGAGATTGCAAAATTAGAAATTCGGTCACGGTCAATTGCACACCATTGTTATCCCATGTGCAAAGGTGACGATCGGGATCTAGAACCAGCTTATCGCGAACAATCACATTCTTGCCCACTTCTCCATCACCGTTGCTTGCGGTTAATGCGGTGCGCCGCAAAAGCGCGCGGATGCGTTCGATCAAAAGGCGCTGGGAAAAGGGTTTGCTGATGTAATCATCGGCCCCCATACGCAGGCCCAGAAGCTCGTCTATTTCTTCGTCTTTCGAGGTCAGAAAAATGACTGGCATTTTGGAGGTTTTCCGAATGCGATTTAACAGCTCCATCCCATCCATTCTGGGCATCTTGATATCCAGAACCGCCAGATCAACCGGTCGGGCGTTCATGCCCTCAAGGGCTTTCTCGCCATCAACATAGGTGTCCACAGAAAACCCCTCGGCCTCCAGAGACATGGAAACAGAGGTCAAAATATTCTGGTCATCATCAACAAGCGCAATCGTGTCGGCCATTGGTTATCCCCTTAATGGTTAAAGCCTTAAAGGCTGGGTTCCAGGCAACTCAGGTACCACTCTAAACAAATCTGCAAATGGGGCAATTTAAGGGCCATTCAATGACATTTTGACGTCCGGCATGAATTATATGACGTTGCAACGCAGTCGCACATCCCGTGATTGACAGCCATCACACCATAACTATGATGGCGCGGCCTGCGGGTTTCCCTGTCCGGCCTAACAACAATATAACAAAAATTCAGGTGAGGATCACCCGCATGCTTTCTGTCCTTGGGCTAGGTTTTTTGATCGGCATGAAACATGCCATTGAAGCCGATCATGTCGCTGCTGTTGCCAGTTTGGCCACGCGCGCGCGAACCGTGCGGGAAACCACCCGCTTTGGCATTGCCTGGGGGCTTGGCCACACCATCACGCTGTTCATCATTGGGTCCGTGGTCTTGGCAATGGACATGGCGGTGCCAAAAAATCTATCGCTGTTTCTGGAATTTGCCGTTGGCCTGATGCTGGTGGGGCTCGGCATTGACGTTGTGGTCCGCTTCATTCGGAAAAAAGCCCATTTTCATGCCCATGCCCATGATGGCAGCCCGCATTTTCATGCCCACCGTCACAGTCAGCAGGCATCCCACGACACCACCGCTCACCGCCATGCCCACCCAAGAAAATTACCGGTCCGCGCCCTTATCGTCGGGCTGATGCATGGATTGGCCGGCTCGGCTGCATTGGTATTGCTGGCCTTGAGCACGATTGAATCTGTTTGGATGGGTGTTCTCTATATTTTGCTGTTCGGATTTGGCAGCATCATTGGCATGGCCATCCTGTCTTGCGCCATTGCGGTGCCGCTCAGGCTTACCTCCAACCGACTGGAAGGGGCAACCCAGAGCTTGTCCATGGTCATCGGTGCCCTGACCATCATCGTCGGAGCCTCTATCATCTGGCGCACGGCCATAGGCGAAGGCCTGTTTATCTAAGCCGAAGGCCTGTTTATTTAAGCCCCTGTAACGCCGCCCACCCCGATTTCTGGTTTTATGCTTAATAAATCAGGGAAAATTGGGCAAAATTGAGACCAATCCCGCCCCTTTTCCACCGATTTGTCCACAAGCAGCACTAAAATGCGACAAAGTCGCGTATGGGGGTGGCATCGGGCGTTGGCTTTCCGTATATAAGGGGCTCTAGGGATAACCAATACATATTCGGTTACCCCCGGCACATTACGGGAGAATAAAGTGGAAGACCAAGGCCCCATAAAAAGCAGCATCGGACTAGAAAAACACGGCATTAAGAATGCCAAATCTGTGTTTTGGAATCTTGCCGAACCGGCACTTTATGAAGAATCGATCCGCCGTAGCGAAGGTTTGATTGCACCCGGCGGCTCGCTGGTTGTTGAAACCGGCGAATACACGGGCCGTTCTCCCAAGGACAAGTTTATTGTCGAAGAACCATCAAGCCGCGACGACATCTGGTGGGGCGCGGTCAACAAATCCATTTCCGAAGACAATTACAACGCCATTCGCGCCAAAATTGTTGATTATTACAAAGACCATGATCTGTTTATTCAAGATGCCTATGCGGGTGCCGATCTGGATTACCAGCTGAACATCCGTTTGGTGACGGAAACAGCGTGGCACGCCCTGTTTGCCCGCAACATGTTCATCCAGCCCAATACAGAAGCGCTGGCGAACTTTGATCCATCCTTCACCATCCTGCACGCACCGGGCCTTAACGTAGACCCGGCCACCGATGGCACCAATTCAGACATCTGTATCATTTTGAACTTTGGCGCCAAGGAAGTTCTGATCACGGGCACCTGGTATGCCGGTGAGATCAAAAAATCGGTGTTCTCCATCCTCAATTATCTGTTGCCCGCCGAAGGGGTTATGCCCATGCATTGTTCTGCCAACGTTGGCAGCGACAATGATGCGGCCATTTTCTTTGGCCTTTCGGGAACCGGCAAAACAACGCTTTCCGCTGATGGCTCGCGCACCCTGGTGGGTGATGACGAACATGGCTGGTCTGACAACGGCATCTTCAATTTCGAAGGCGGCTGCTATGCCAAGGCGATTAATCTGTCTGCCGAAGCCGAACCTGAAATTTATGCCACGACCCATCGTTTTGGCACGGTATTGGAAAATGTTGTCATTGATCCCGTGACCCGGGAACTTGATTTCTCATCCGATGCGCTGACCGAAAACACCCGCGTCTCGTATCCCATCGAATTCATTCCCAACATTTCCGAAACCCTGACATCAGGACGTCCGGAACACATTGTCATGCTGACCGCAGATGCCTTTGGTGTCCTGCCTCCCATCAGCAAGATGAGCGCTGATCAGGCCATGTATCATTTCCTGTCAGGCTATACCGCACGGGTTGCTGGCACAGAACGTGGCGTTACCGAACCCGAAGCAACGTTTTCCACCTGCTTTGGTGCGCCCTTCATGTCACGCCACCCCACAGTCTATGCCAAGCTTTTGGGTGATTTGATCGCCCGTCACAAGACCCAGTGCTGGCTGGTCAACACCGGCTGGACCGGTGGTGCGTATGGCGTTGGGACCCGCATGAAAATTGCCCATACCCGCGCCATGCTTACAGCGGCCCTTGAAGGCAAACTCGACAGCGTCGTTATGGCACCTGATCCCAATTTCGGGATGGACGTTCCCCAAAGCTGCCCCGATGTTCCAGACGAAGTGCTTAACCCACGCAACACTTGGTCAGACAAGGCAGCCTATGACAAAACCGCGCAGGCGCTTGCTGGTATGTTTGAGAAAAACTTCGTTGAATTTGAGCCCCAAGTCGATGACGGCATCAAAAAGGCGGCCATTCGTCCCGCAGCCTAGAGCACAAATTCAGACCTGAATTTCTAAACGCCGATCCGGGTTCCCGGGTCGGCGTTTTGCGCATCTCACCTATAAAATCTTGTTATATTTGGCGTAAACCGTGGCCAGAACCATCAAAGCCACAAGAACCCCACCGCCGATCAAAAGACTGCTTTCCAATCCAACCAGAGAAACAAGCCCGCCCATGGCAATGGGCCCAATGGTCGACATGAAGCGGTTGGACATGGTCCGAAGCCCCACGGCCTTGCCCTGATTGCTGCCCACCACCGATGACATTTCAGTAATGATCAGGGGTGTGGAAATGCCTACCGCCAAACCCCGACCGGCCTGAGCAAACAGGAACAATACATAAAGCCCAAGCCAAGGTGTGATGGCAATCAGTGCCACAGAAATTGCAGACGTGATCAGCAACAACCAAAGCCCGTTAATCCGGCCCGTCATGGGGGCGGCCAACAATGCACCAACGGCCGCCGCTGCCGCACCGGTTGCCAGCAAAAGACCAATGGCCGTGCCTGATAGGCCAACACCGTTCAGATACACCACGTAAAATGAACTCTGGATCGAATGCCCGCCGATGCGCAACATCGACACCATTATAAGAAACGTCACCACCGGCATCGCCATCAACCCAAAAGCGGCTGTGTAGCTTTTAAGCTCCGGCAAAAGATCTGCAAAGCCAAATTTGGGCGCATCGTTTTTCGTCTCGGCCTCTGTCCGGGGCAATGCCAATGCCGCGCCCAACTGGCACATCGCCCATACGAACAGCATGCCAAAAGCCCCCCAAGGCCCGATGAAATCCCACCCGGCTCCCACCAAGGGTGGACCAACCAGATTTCCCAAAACCCCATAAAAGGTCAGGCGTCCTGCGTATTGCGGGCTGCCACGCATGATTTGACCCACCAGCGTCTGGGCCCCCGCCCAGCCAATGGTCGAGGAAAGACCCAGAACAAGCTGGAACACAAACACCGCACCGATCCACGGAAAGACCGGGTACAAAAGCGGCATCATCGCACCAATGATGGCAAACCCGATCATGACGCGCCTGGCGCCCAGACGATCCATCATGGCCCCGCCATGGACCGAAAACAAAAAAGGCAAAAGATTGAAACTGCCCAGTGCCAACCCAATCATCAACGGGCTGGCATGCAGGTGCAAAAGCCAAAGCGGCACCACCACCGAGCCAAGGTTCGACATGGTCGCGCCAAACAACCCCGACGCATAAACCGCCCCCTGAACACGAACCGAAATTGGCTCCACAGCTACTCCCTGATTTATCTGCACTTAAGTTGGGCCAGATGGCCTAATGCACTTCGGCCCAGCTGTCGCCGATGCCGGTTTCAACTTCTAGGGGCACAGAAATATTGGTTGCTGGATGGGCGGCACCGGTCATTACGGCCACCACTGCTTTTGCCGTGGCTTCGGCTTCGGCTTCTGGGGCTTCGAAAATTAATTCATCGTGGACTTGCAGCAACATTGTGGCGCTTAGCTTGTTTTTTAAAAGGGCTGCGGGCACGCGGATCATGGCACGCTTGATGACATCGGCGGCAGCCCCCTGAAGCGGGGCATTAATGGCGGCGCGTTCGGCAAAGGCCTTTTGTGGGCCTTTGGCAGAAATGCCCGGGGTGTGAATGCGGCGGCCAAAAATGGTTTCCACATAGCCATGATTGCGGGCAAATTCTTTGGTGTCTTCCATGTAATCGCGAATGCCGGGATAGCGTTTGAAATAGGATTTGATGTATTCCGCCGCTTCGCCATTGGGAATGGAAAGCTGGCGCGCAAGGCCAAAGGCCGAAATGCCATAGATGATCCCGAAATTGATAGCCTTGGCCGACCGACGGATCATCGGGTCCATGCCTTCAATGGGTACATTGAACATTTCCGATGCGGTCAATGCGTGAATATCATCGCCATTTTGAAAGGCATCTTTCAACACCTTGATATCGGCGACATGGGCCAAAAGGCGCAATTCGATTTGGGAATAATCTGCAGAAATTAGCTTCATGCCTTTTTCGGCAATGAAGGCTTCGCGGATTTTCCGCCCTTCTTCGGTGCGAACGGGAATGTTCTGAAGATTGGGATCGGTCGATGACAATCTGCCCGTCGATGCCACGGCCATGGAATACGATGTATGCACCCGGCCCGTGTCTGGATTGATCTGGGCCTGCAGGGCATCGGAATAGGTGGACCGAAGTTTTGATAAGTGACGCCAATCCAAAACCTGTTGGGCAATGTCATGGCCCTGGCCTGCCAGATTATCAAGAATATCTGCCCCTGTGGCATAGGCCCCGGTTTTGCCTTTTTTGCCCCCCGGTATACCCAGATCATCAAACAGAATTTCGCCCAATTGCTTTGGGCTGCCGACATTAAAGTCGCGCCCCGCCGTGGCGTGGATTTTAATTTCCAGTTTATCCAGCCGTTTGGTGAAATCTGTACTCAGCGTCTTTAAATGCCCGGGGGCCACTTTGATGCCAGCACTTTCCATGGCAACCAGAACCGGGATCAGGGGCCGTTCAAGGGTTTCATAAACCGTTGCCATATGATCGCGGGCCAAACGGGGTTTCAAAACATCATGCAGCCGCAAGGTCATGTCTGCGTCTTCCGCTGCGTAATCAAGCGCGCGGTCCAGCGGCACATAATCAAAGGTCACCCTTTTTTTACCAACCCCTGCCACGTCTCCAAATTTGATATTGGCATGACCCAGCATCCGCAACGATAATTCATCCAGCCCATGGCCGTGCTGGCCTGCTTCCAGAACATAAGACAGCACCATGGTGTCATCGACAGGCGTAATCCCAACGTCGTAGCGCGCAAGAATTTCTGTGTCGTATTTAATATTATGCCCAACCTTCAACACCGATGGGTCTTCCAGCAAGGGCTTCAAAAGTGCCAGCGCCGTGTCCCGATCAATTTGTTCCGGTGTATTCTGATCTGTGCCCCCATCATCACCATCGCCCCCAAGATCAAGCGCCCCTTGGGGTGCCACCATGCGGTGGGCGAGCGGGATATAACAGGCCTTGCCCGCATCATAGGAAAGAGAAACCCCCACCAGTTCTGCACGCATGGAATCAAGGGAGGTGGTTTCTGTGTCCACGGCAACCCGGCCCGCATCTATGGCCGCTTTGATCCAGACAGAAAGCCTGTCTTCATCGGTCACCAGTTCGTATTCGCCCTTGCCTAAATTGGCGCTTGGGTGTGCGGTAGAATCTTGAGACGCGGGGGGCATTTCACCTGATTTTGGTGCGGGGTTGGCATTGGTTTGGGAGCCCGGCTCAACCACTCGACCATCGCCATCAGGCTCACTTCTGACCCGTGCGGCGATGGAGTTAAATTCCTGTGCATGCAAAAATTTAAGGAGCATTTCGGTGTCGCGTTCGCGTTTGATGAAGCTGTGATAATCATCAACGCCGGGCACATCATCCTTCAAGATCACCAATTGCTTTGAAACCCTTGCCTGATCTGCAAATTCGATCAGGTTTTGGCGGCGCTTTGGCTGTTTTATTTCTCCGGCTTTTGCCAACAGCGTTTCAAGATCGCCGTAAAGATTGATTAATTCCGCTGCCGTTTTCACCCCAATGCCGGGCACGCCCGGAACATTATCTGCGGAATCCCCGGCCAGCGCCTGAACCTCGATCACTTTGTCAGGCGTCACGCCAAATTTTACCATCACTTCTTCCGCACCAATCCGGCCGGATTTGATGGGGTCCTGCATGCTGACACCCAAGCCGATCAACTGCATCATGTCCTTGTCCGAAGACAGGATGGTTACCTCATCCCCTGCTTCGCGGGCTTGACGGGCATAGGTGGCAATCAAGTCATCGGCTTCATAGCCTTCCAGCTGCACGGCGGGCACATTGAAGGCCGCCGTTGCTTCACGGATCAGGGCAAATTGGGGGACCAGATCATCGGGCGGTGGTGGCCGGTGGGCCTTGTAATCGGGATAGATGTCACTGCGAAAGGTTTTGCGTGCGGCATCAAACACCACGACAAGATAATCAGCCTCTGTGTCGTCCAAAAGCTTCATCAACATATTGCAAAACCCGAACACCGCATTGGTGGGTGTGCCGTCGCTTCGGGTCATGTTTAACTTCAGCGCAAAATAGGCGCGAAAAATAAACCCGGACCCATCCACCAAAAACAGATGATGGGGTTTACTTCCAGCTTTTGGCGATGGACTCAATGGCTGCTTCCAACCTTGGTGCCGGCTTTCAAGACAAAATGCTGCCCACAATAAGGACATTCAGCCTTGCCACCCGCGCCCAAATTCAGAAAGACCCGGGGATGGCCATGGGTGCCCCCATTGCAGCCAACGGTTGGGGTTTCCACTATAATTACGGTTTCTTTTTCAGATTCCATCAAGGAATTCCTCTTCTGATACGAATGCGCGAAAGGCCGTGTTGACCACCCTATACCCCGGATGATACCGATTGCCTATGCGCAATCAACCGCCGGAAACAGCTTTTTCATGAATGTTACTTACCCATCTGGGCCCAAGCCCCGGAATGCCGAACTTTCCCCAGATCTTAGGGTTGATCAAGACAGATTACCCAAAAATGCCGTGGAAATCTGCGGCCTTTCAAAGACCTATGAAGGGGATGCCAAAAGCCCCCCTAAAACCGCCCTTAAAGACGTCAACCTGACCGTCCCACGGGGCGCTTTTTTTGGGATTTTGGGGCCAAATGGCGCTGGAAAGTCCACCTTAATCAATATTCTGGCGGGGCTGACCACCAAAACGGCCGGCAGCGTGCATATTTGGGATTACAACATCGATACGAACCGGCGAAATGCCAAAACGGCCATCGGTGTGGTGCCCCAGGAACTTAACCTGGACCCATTTTTTACACCCCGGGAATTGCTCGAATTTCAAGCTGGACTATATGGCATCGGACCAAAAGATCGGCGCACGGATGAAATTCTTGAAATTGTCGGCCTGGCTGACAAAGCCAATGCCTATTCGCGGTCGCTGTCAGGCGGCATGCGGCGCAGGCTTTTAATCGCCAAGGCAATCTTGCACCGCCCACCGGTGGTGGTTCTTGATGAACCCACCGCAGGCGTGGACGTGGAACTGCGCCAACAACTTTGGGCCTATATCAAGGAACTGAACGAAGCGGGCACCACCATATTGTTGACCACCCATTATCTGGAAGAAGCCGAACAATTGTGCGACACCATTGCCATCATTGATGAGGGCGATGTCATTGCCTGTGAACAAACCGCCCAATTGCTGCAGCGCATCGACACCAGAGAAATGATTGCCACCGTTTCACAAGACCTTGAAACCGTGCCGGTGGCATTACAGAAATTCGATGTAACCCTATCCCCCCCAAGGTGCCTTCGTTTCCGGTTTAAACGCAGCGAAACCCAAATAGGCGAAATCATTACAGCCATCCAGAATGCCGGGCTGATGATTGCTGATCTTTCAATATCTGAGGGAAAGCTGGAAGACGTTTTCATGGAACTGACCGGGGCGCGACCGAAGCCGCCACCGTGTGACGATGTGCCATGACCCGATGGTTGGCCCTTGTTTTTCTGTTCTTAACCGCCTGTTCCCCCCGTTTGCAAGACTCCGGGCCCATGGTGAGGGACGCTAGAATAGAGGCCGACCAATTCATTGCCCGGGACGGGACACCCTTGCCCATCCGACACTGGACACCAAAATCTGGCAACCCCTGGGCTGTGATTTTGGCCTTCCACGGGTTCAATGACTACGCACCTGCTTTTGATACCGCAGCAACATTTTGGGCCCGCCACGGCGTGCTGACCTACGCCATTGACCAGCGCGGTTTTGGCAAATCACCCCATACCGGTCTATGGGCCGGGGTCGCCACTATGAAGGCCGATCTTGATGCCTTGATTGGGGCTGCAAAAAAGCGCCATGGCAATTTGCCAATTTATCTGGTGGGCGACAGCATGGGCGGTGCCGTGGTCATGACAACCCTTGCCGGACGGGCCAACGACACAAAGCCCGCCATTGCTGGCGCCGTTCTAGTTGCCCCTGCGGTCTGGGGCCGCAAACACCTTGGTCTCTTCAAACGAAGCTTGCTTTGGCTATCGGCCCACACGGTTCCATGGCTCAAACTTTCCGGCAAAGGGCTTGGCATCCAGCCATCTGACAATATTGAAATGCTCAAAAAGCTTTCCGCCGATAAACTGGTGATCAAGAAAACCCGGATCGACACCATCTGGGGGTTGGTCAACCTCATGGATGGTGCCTTAAAGAGTGCACCCCATATCAAGGCCCCGGTCTTGTTGCTTTATGGTGCGCGCGACGAAATTATTCCCTCCCGCCCCACCAAAGAAGTCGCCCAAATTCTTTTGAAGCGCCCCCACACACGCATTGCGGTGTATGACGCGGGATATCACATGTTGCTTCGCGATTTGCAGGCAGAGACCGTCTTTAAAGATGTTTTGGCATGGCTAAAAGACCAAAAAGCCACTCTGCCATCCAATGCGGAAAAGCGGGCGCAGTCTTGGGTTTTGGAAATAAATTAAGATAAATCAGGAATTATGCGCATAGCGCTTTGATTTTTAAGTGTAATTACGATTTTTTCTGCTGATTTCCATTAATCTTAATGCTTCGTAAAAGCATTTTACCCAGAATTCCCGATTGACCAGCTATCGCGCTATTCTGCTGCATGATCGGAATACTTTATGACGCCTCAAGAAATTGTCCTCATTCTCATGAACCATGAGAAATGGGCCTGCCACCAACAAGGCGGAAAACGGGCCAACCTTTCCCTTGAAAAACTGTACGGTATGGCCCTTTCAGGCGCAAAACTGGCCAGGATCAAACTCACCGGGGCCGATCTTACCCGCAGCGACCTGCGCGGGGCTGATCTTAGCGATGCCGATCTGTTCAGTGCTAATTTCAGCGAATGTGATTTACGGAAAGCCAACCTCACCGGGGCCGATATAAGGGGGGCTTGTCTGCGCGGGGCGGATCTGACCGGGGCGTGTCTTGCTGGTGCCGACATGCGTGATGGCACGCTCATGGCCCAAGAAAAAGATGATGACGGTCGCAATGAAATAAAATTGATCGCCCTTGATGGCGGCAATCTGGAAGTGCGCAATGCCGATTTGCGAGGTGCAAAGCTCGCCAATGGTCACCTTGCCAATTCAACCTTTTTGCAAACGGATATGACCGATGCCAACCTGCATGGTGCGGATTTAAGCGGGGCTATTCTCACCGGATCAAACCTCAATGGCTGTAATTTTTCTGGCGCCAACCTTGCCGGAGCCTCCATGGAAAACACATCACTCATGGGCGCAGACATGGGCGGGGCGGTGCTCACGGATGTTAATATGTCGGGCTCCAATCTTGCTGGGTGCAACATGGAAGGCGTGGATTTAACCACCGCCAAAATGGAAGATGCCGTATTCCTACGCTCCCAAGACAGCTTGCCTGACAGCGTCCAGGACCTGCTTAACAGCCATTACAGCTGGATCGAGAGCGGCGGTGCCAAAGGCGAACAAGCCAATCTTGATGAAATCGACCTGGCCCATGTGGATCTGGCCGGTGCCGATCTGAGCGCCGCCACCTTGCGCGGGGCCATCCTTTCCGGTGCTAATCTGGCAGGCTGTCTTTTCCTGATGGCTGATCTCGGTAGTGCGGTACTCTCCAGCGCAAATCTTCGCGGGGCAGACTTAAGCGGTGCCAACCTCAGCCAGGCCAAACTTAAAAAAGCAAACTTATGCGAATCAAAGCTTGGGGCCGCGGACATCATGGACGCTTACGGCGTTTCCACCGGGCGCAAATGGCCAACCAATTTAACCGATGCCGATCTAAGCGGTGCCGACCTGACAGGCGCTGATTTAGAGGGATGCAACACAAAGGGCATCAAACTGAAAGATGCCCGCATTGAAGGTACGGCACTGGCCAGCTAGACCTCGCCACTGTAAATCCAGATGCTTATGGCTGATGCGTGCTTTGGCTGTTAAATGTATAGCCCGCCACTTCAAACCCACCCTCTTTTAGAAGCACAATTTCACCAGCTTCTGCGTCCGCGCCGGTTGATGGGCCACTGGTGTTTGCGGCATAAAGCGCCTGGGCATTAATGGCCCCGGCAACGACCAGATCACCATTTTCCAGAGCAATCATGCTGTGAGCCCGGGTGTAGAGGCCAACCGTGTTTCCCCGAACCGTTTTGCCGATGGTTTTAAGGCGCATAACCCAGGCATCCCCATTTGTATTTTTTCTGATTGGAAGATATTGCCCGCCAGCCACCGCCAACCCGCCATCGGGAAGGATGGCCAGAGACTTAAGCACATCCGCCTTATGCCCATCAAAGGCCCGACCCCAAACCTTATCGCCAGTCGCATTGATGTGCAGCAGCCATGACCCCGAATTATTCCGCCCGGCAGTAAGAATCCCGCCATCGGGCAAAACCGCAAGGGCCTCAGTCTTAAATCCGGGCATATCAAAAATGCGCTCCCAAGGTGCTTTATCCCGGCCCTGATGGCGCGTCACAGAATCAGGATCAGGTTCAGCGTCATCCCCCGCCGATTGTGGCTTGTCCTGCAAGGTGGCAACATTTGTGGTATCAGCAGCGGGGGGGGTGGCAGCGCGAACCACCGCGCCTGCTTCGGTTAAATTTCGGGCAACATTTGCGGCCATTGGGCTGGGGCCCTGTTGCGTTGCATTTGAAATTTCTGATGACACCCCTGACGACACACTTGAATGCTGTGACACGTGCTGATCCTGTGTCCCGGGGGGCACCATGGGGGCTTTATCTTTTGCCACGATCCCGCCCGGATCCGGGAGTGCTGAAAAAAGAGATATGGTGACACCTGTTTCGCTGCTGCTGTTTACCAATGGCGGTGGCGCAGCCTTCAGCGGTGCCCGCAGCGTTGAGGCCGGGGCTGTGCCATCAGATTCCGTTTTGATATGAATTGTTTCTTGCGACACTTGTCCTGGGGACACTTGTCCTGGGGCCATTTGTTCAGGGGAAAGAGCCACCACCTGCTGAGACGTTGCCTGCCCAGTTGCCATCAGTTGAGGCGCAGCCTGAGATGTTGCCTGAGATGCGGCCTGAGATGCCGGTTGTGCTGCTGCCTGCTGAATGGGCGTGGAATCCGCCATTGGAACGGTTGTTGAGGGAGGTGCTGAGGGAGGTGCATCATGCCCGGTTGGGGGCGCGGTTGATAAAGATGCATTTTCGATAGATGTCGCCTGCTGGCTCGCGGTTTGCTGGGCCGCGGCCTGTTGCGAAACGATGCTTTGTTGAGATGCCGGTTGCAAAACGACCCCCTGTTGAGGCGCTGGCACGGTAACGCCCGGTCCCACAACGCCCTGCCCCGATGCCACCCGTTGAGGCGCGCCTTGCCCCGATGCCACTGGCACGGGGACTGCCTGCCCCGATGCCACTTGAGGCGGGGTGGGCGGTGCGGCCTGATATACGGCGCCTTGTTGTTGGGGTGCGGGCTGTTGCACAGCCCTTGCCTCGGCACCGCTCTGCTGAGGTACCGCCTGTTGGGGTTGCGTTTGCGGCGCTATCGGCTGCCCCGATGCCACTTGAGGCAATGTGGGCGCAGTCACTTGTGCAGCGCCGGGCTGTTGGGGTGCACCTTGTTGCGCGATCCCTGCCTCGGCAACGCCCTGCTGAGGCACCGCCTGTTGGGGCGCGACCTGCTGCCCCGATGCCACCGGCACGGGTGCCGCCTGATTTGCCACACCCTGCTGTCCCGACGCTGCCTGCATAGGCGCTGCCGCCTGCTGGGGGGCTGCTTTTGGGGCTGGGGCTGGGGCGGGCTGGAGGGCTGCAGAGACCGCGGTAAAGGCCGAAGATCCACCCGAAGCAGAAGATGCGGGGGCGGGGGCGGAGGCGCTGGTCGAGGATGAGGACGTGGACGTGGATGAGGACGTAGATGAGGACGGGGGAACAAATGCAGTGCCTTCTAAAATTCTAACCTGACCGCCGCCTTTTTTCTTTTTGTTTCTCAGAACACGGGCCCTGTCCTTTCTGGAACGAAGCTGTTCTGATTCCAACTTTGCTTTGGCAGCCTCTGCCGGAGGCACAATTGCGATTTTTTTATCACCCCCCCAAAACGATGAAACAGCAGAAACAACTTTCTTGAGAGAGAGGGCCTCGGCTACCTTATCAGAGGGTTTGTCAGATTTTAGATCGGTGGCCCCTTCCCCTAAACCATCCGTCTTAACGCCGTCCTTCTTGAGACCGCCCTGGCCGGCTTTGGGTCCTTGTTCTCCATCGGCCAGCGCATCCTTTTGTGGCACCCCGGCAACATTTCTGCGCACCCGTGAGACTTGTCTGCGCACCGCTGCGACCTTGTCTGGCGCATTCTTTTTAAAGACCAGCGTGACACTGCTCTTTTTTTCTTTTCCCGGTAAACCCGCGCTATCACCCCCAAAATCGACCATAAGAAAGGTCATCAAAGCCCCTGCTATCGCCGTGATGATGCCGGCAAGGCGCATAAAGGATTTCTTCGGGCTGAGCACTTCTTTCTTTTTCTGGCCCCGTTTGGATGGCTTGAAAGCCCCCATGACACGGCGGACGATCTTTTCATTACCCCCACCTGCCTGCGCCAAACGGTTTCGCTGGCGGTTTTGCTCAGCCATGTTCTGCATGCCATCCAGCTTTGCCTTTGCCCGGTTCCCGCCAGACACCCCGGACCCTCCCGATGGCCCACCAGAGCGCTGCGTTGCAACTGAATTGCTTTTGGTTTCCGGCACCCCCTTTGACGACAATCCACCAACCACCCCTTTAACAAGGGCCGGGATTCCAAATCCGGAGAGAACCACATGGCTGACCGCCCGCCCACTGGCACGAACCACATGCCCAATGGTTTGGCCGATCCAAGCCATCAAGCCCGGACCCCTCGCTTTTTTGCCGCCGCGACTGGCCCCCTTGATTAAATTCCCCAGAAAATTTTGCTTGGAACGCGACTTGTTTTTCGCAACATCGGGGGCGTCCTTGGGGTCATCGGCATCAACGCGCTCTAACAGGGTTAGAAAATCATTCATATTCATCGGGCGGTCTTCTGCCCTGATCGAAAGCGCCATATCGATGGCATCCAGAAATGGCTGGCGGGCATTTCCCTTCCCCGCGTCCACTGCCGGAGACATGGAATCCCCCATGGCACGCTCAAGAGACGCAGGTGGTGGCGCACCGGTTACGCCGCGATATAAAATGGCACCAAGGGAATAGATATCCGCCGCCGGGCCCTTGTTTTCCTTCGCTGAATGTAATTCCAAAGCGGCATAGCCCGAAGCCATCATGGCCTGGGCGGTTTGGCGACGTTCCACAAGTTCTGTTGGCGTAATGGCAAATCCTGTCAGAACCGGGGCGCCATCTTCGGTCAGGATTATATTCTCAGGCCGGACATCCCGATGGACCAAATCGGCCCCATGCAGCAATCGAAGGCCGGCAATCAAGGGGATGGCAATAGCCTTCAGTTCTTCTTCTGACAGGGTGCCTTGTGCCTCCAGGCGTTGGGCGAGGGTTTCTCCATCGCTGTGTTCCATAACCGCATAGGCGGTGCCCTTGGCCTGGAGAACCTGAATGACCCGTGAAATGCTGGGATGCTTGATGCCAATAAGCTGGCTGGCTTTGGCAACGAAGCGCTCCAGCCCCCACTGGAAAGAGGATTCCCCACTTTTACCGAGATCGGACACGCCACCATTGGCTTCCCGATTGGCAAAATCGGTTGGGAAATATTCCTGAATCGAAACAACCAAATCCTGAGCCAAATCCCGGGCAAGATAGGTCAGCCCAAGTTCGGTCTGGGATAGAAGGCTTTCAACGCGATACCCCTTAATGTCACTTCCAACAGAAAGCGCGCGTATCTGTTCACCAGATTCTGGCATGTCTCTCCAACCGTTCGTTTTAAACGGATATTCACAGATATCAGGGGGTATTTTAGGGCCTGACAGGTAAAGAATTTGCTACTGCCTGGGGGCATACAGCCGCATAAAACCCAATAAAACCGGTGAATAACCGGCTGCCCCTGTACGGGAACACGGGTTACAGATAAAATGGGGCCAGAGTTCACAAATACGGGGTAAATTGCTGCCTCAATTCAGGGAGAATTCAATGTCCATTCGGATCGTCGATGCCGACGCCCATGTTATCGAAACCATGGAAACCTTCAATTACCTGTCCGAAGATGAACAGAAATACCGGCCTGTGCGTCTGGCGCCAATGGATGATGATAAAATTCTGACCCAAACCGGGAACCAAACCAAAGAATACTGGTTGGTTGATGGCTCGGTCTGGACCGGAACCCGCAATCAGGACTACCAGAGAACCACGCCGGGTACCCGTGAGATGACCGATATCGAAGGTCGGCTTCGCCACATGGATGAAATGGGTGTCGATGTTCAGGTGCTCTATCCGTCATTCTTCCTGAGTGGCAAAACAGAAAACCCCGATTGGAATTGGGCGCTTTGCCGCAGCTATAACCGCTGGATGGCCGACATCTGGAAAAAAAGCAACAATCGCCTGCGCTGGGTGGCCATCCCCCCCTTACATTCCATGGAAACCGTTCGCGAAGAACTGGCGTTTTGTAAAGAAAACGGGGCTTGTGGCGTTTTTCTGGTGGGCATCGAAGACGGCAAGATGCCTGATGATCCCTATTTCTATCCGTTGTGGGAAGCAGCCCAGGAGCTTGATCTTGCCGCCTGTTTCCATTCAGGCATTCACAGCCAGACCTACATGGATGTGTTCAAAGGTGCCTCTACCCGGTTCATGTCAAACCGCTCCCCGGGTGTTGGGGCATTTCACGCCTTAATCATGCGCGATATTCCAAAGAAATTTCCCGCCATGCGCTGGGGCTTTGTTGAATTCAGTGCCTCATGGCTGCCCTATGCCATCAATTACACGGAACTGAGCTACTGGAAAAACAGCAACCAGCCGGAATGGGATTCCACGGGCATCTTGAAGAACAACAACATCTATGTGGCGTGTCAGGTAACAGACGATTTGCCCTATATCATCGACAAAGTGGGCGAAGACAATCTTGTCATCGGCACCGATTACGGACACCACGATCAAGCAACAGAAATCGATGCCATGCAAAAACTGCGCGACGAAGGAACGCTCTCTGGACAAGTGGTGGATAAAATCCTCGACGATAATGCCCGCGCCTTTTACGGCCTGGACTAGATCAGGGCCAAACCCGGCAAAGTATTGCTATGCTAAAACGAATGTAGGAACCAACAGCCCGATACTTTCTGTCAAAGGAGGCTCCGGTGACGTCCCAGACCAATTTGTATCGTGCCCTTGTCCGCGATGCCATGCAGACCGATTGCACTGTCATCGGGGCAGATGCCACCTGCAAAGAGGCCGTAGACCGGCTGCGTGTTGGGTCCAGCACCTGCGCCATTGTCAATGATGGGGCGGGCTGTCCAGTTGGCATTATCACAGAACAAGACGTGGTGAACCGCATTGCGTTCAAGGCCGAGCCCCTGGCCCCGGTCACCCAAGCCATGACCGCACCGGTCCAAACCATCCATGGAGATGAATTTTTATTTCACGCCATTGCCGCCATGCGGCGCGGCGACATCCGTCACTTACCCGTTGTTGATGGGAACAACGCCCTGATCGGTGTCCTGCGCCTCAAGGATGCCTTATTCGAGACCACGCCTAAGTTGATGGCCGACATAGACACCTTGGCCGGAGATGGCGGAAAAGCAGGTTTAAATGCCATCAAGGGCGGCCTCGGCGCCATTGCGGGCCAAATGCTCGACGATGGCATTCCCGTGCCGGAAATTCAGGCACTCCTGAGTGAAGTAAACAACGATGTCTATCGCCGCATCACCGATTTAACCCTTGATGATATGGCTGCAAGCGGGCTCGGTAAAGCGCCCGTCGCTTTTTCGGTGATTATTATGGGGTCTGGTGGGCGCGGCGAAAATTTCATTCACCCCGATCAAGACAACGGATTAATCCTTGCCGATTATCCAGATGAAGATCATGACCGCATTGACGGATGGTTTATGGAATTCTCACAACGCCTCACCCTGGCCCTTGACCAAGCTGGGTTTCCCCTGTGCCGGGGCGCGGTCATGGGCACCAACCCACTGTGGCGCAAAACCATCAGCCAGTGGAAAGCACAATTCAACATCTGGGTGGCGGCGCGTTCTGTCGCCAGCTTAAGATTTTGCGATATTCTGTTCGATTTTCGATCCATCTGGGGGGAGCAAGCACTGGCCCGGGAACTGCGCCATCATGTGCTGGGAATGATTTCCAACACCCCATCCTTTCTCCGTGATCTGGCCGACGAGGCCAAAGCAGCCGGGGTCGCGTTGGGATTTTTTGATCGCTTTATTCTGGTGCCCGACACCGATGTTCATAAAGGCACCCTGAACCTCAAACAATCGGGCACGCTGCCCCTGATTGAGGCCGTTCGGATCATCGCACTTCGCGACGGGGTTGATGCGCTATCCACCCTTGGCCGCATGGCCTGTCTGGCAGAGACCGGATATCTGGCCCATGACGAACATGATTATCTGGTTGGTGCCTATCAGCATCTCTGCTGGCTTATCATGCGCCATCAAATCGGCTGCGCCCGGGATGGCATGGAAATTTCATATTATATGTCACCCGATGAACTTACGCGTCGCGAAAAAGACATGCTGGTGGACGGGCTAAAAGCCATCCGGCAGTTTCGGGACCGGGTGCAAGCGGAACTGAGCGGTAATATTTTTTAGTTCAGAATTGATTCTGTAGCTTTCGCACAGCCGTCATTTTATGGCTGAGGCTAATCACCTGGCCCAGAGAGTGCACCCCCCGGGCTTCCAACCGATCCAACATCGCCATAAAAATCTCAGCCGTTGCCAGTGCGTCGCCCATAGCCGTGTGGCGGCCTTCAATGACGATGCCAAGGCGTGCCGCAATCGCATCCAGAGTATGGGCCTCTGCATCGTGATCAAGGAACACCGAAAGCAGCAGCGTATCCAACACCACGTGGTGAAACGCGACACCACTGGTATCTTCCTTCAGTTGTAAAAACCGCATATCAAATGCCGCGTTATGGGCAACCAGAATGCTATCGCCAACAAAAGCCCGAAAATCAGGCAGCACCAATTCAATGGCCGGTTTGTCTATGAGCCTGTCATCGGTAATGCCATGGAACCGGATGGATGGTTTCGGCACCGGAAAGCCCGGATTAACCAGCGCATCAAAGACCGTATCGCGCTGCACTGACCCAGCATCAATGCGAACGCCTGCGATAGAGATAATCTCATCGCCCTGTGATGGCCTAAGCCCCGTGGTTTCTGTATCGAACACCGTATAGGTCAGCGATTTAAGCGCATCATCAACAAGTGCCTTCATATGGTGCGGCAGTTCGGGGGAAGCATAATCATAGAATTCCGGTCGGGCAGGAATATCCCTGTGATTAAATCGGCGCGCGATCAATGCCCGATCAAAGGCAACACCGATCACCGCTAACAGAACCACAAAGGCAATGCTGGCTGCAGCAATATGTCCGGCAAGGTTTAAAGCTGCTTTTTGGGAAGACACTTCGACAAGTGCCCGCCAGCCAATCGCACCAAACAGGGTCAGACCACACACACCAACAAGAACAAACGCCAAGGCAGCGGCCTGCCGGGTGCCCCACGTTTTTGTGATTTGCTTGAAATCAGCCATGGGATTACCCATATGACGAGTCCCAGCACACATCAAGTGCCAACTTTGCGACCCAACATGGTGAGATGACGCGATGTCACTGTTGCAAACGCTGCTTAGGCCAGATCATGACGAGCACCCGGAAAGCGCCGAGGCTGCACGCGCGGCCAACCTGATACAGGTTGGCGAGTTTCAATTGATGCAGCTCGCCTATTTCAACTGGTTTGGCAAAGACATGCCCGAATCAGATGCCCGCCCGTTGTTTCATACCTACATGCTGCATCACCGGGTGCCCCATTGGGTGAGACATTATGCCCGCCAAATTCTGGCACTGGATAAGACCAACCAGCTTGATGGCAATGATCCGGCCTATCACCGCTATGATCCAGACCATGAATTGACCCCGCCCAATGCTCGGCTAAAATTGATCCTTGCCTGTATCTTTGTGATTGTGGTTCTTGGGGGTGGTATTATTCTTGGTCATTTTACGGTCAAAGAAACCGGATCAATTCTGCCGCCTTATTTCACCGATGAAGAGTTGAAGCCACCCCGAACAAAATAATAGAATAAAAGGGATACAAGGGAGCCAGAAGCCATGTTCGAATTCACCGGAGAATACGAGACCGCCTTTAACTGGATTTTTCTGGCCGTCACCGCAGCAATTGCCGTTAAAGGCATTTCCACCCGTAACGCAGATGGCTCTTCTGATTTTGTGCACATGCTGTTTGGCTGTATTGCGGCCGTCTTCTTTTTTCTTGTCCTGTTCCAGGACATGCTGGGCATCGTAAAATTCTAAAAACCACCTTAAGGCTTGTAGGTTCGCTCTTTCGCGTCCAGTTCCGGCATCCTCAACAATCGCTTCTCAGGCGGCAGCGCAAGCTGCTTTTTTAAATAAACCGCCCTGTCGCGAACCGTCGTGGGATTGGGGGTGCCATAGACGATTTTGTCCAAAAGGCCCGGGCCTTCAAGGATTTCCTGATCGGTCCTCAGGGCAAGGATATAATCCCTAAGCGCTTGCTTATAACGCCCCCCCCGATCATTCAATATCCCACGATTGGCATAGGCCGCAGCCAGAACACCCCGGCCCGTCAAATCATCGTTTTCCAAGGTTCGGGTCAAAAAGGCAATCAGGGCTGTATATTCGGCGCGCGCTTCAAGTTTTTGCCCACTTTGCATATAGGCAATGGCGCGGCCCATCATGGCGCCCCGGTGATTGGCCTGTTCAGCCAGCGCCTTGTCAAAGGCCTCAATTGCCGCCGGGTAATTTTTTTCGGTCAGGCGGTTATCGCCTTCACGGGTGTAATAATCCCCAGGTGCTTCATTCAAAAAAACCGTCGTTAACGTCCACACCGTGAACATGACAAAGGTCGCCGTTGCACACAGGATCACAAAGCGACGCAAAACCTGGCGGTTCAAAGCCCCGCCCCTGGTAGGCTGCCGCCCATAAGATGGGCCGTATAGAGATATGAAAACACCACACACAAAAGGATGGCCGTAACGCCAGCGCGTTTCAAAAGTCGCGCCTGTTCCTCAGGCTCAAGATCAAGATCAGCAGCCTTTTGGGCGCGCCTGATATACAGCACCCAGATCAGCTTGCGCACAGGAAAGAATAACGCCAACGCCAACACACCCGTCCAGAGCAATTGATAATCCGCCGAAAACAACGCCGCCATGAAGTTTTGATCCCTGCCCTTTGCCTGTCACCTTGATGCATCAAGGATATAAAAAAAAAGGGGAAGGGCAAAGCCCTTCCCCACATATTTTACGCTTTTTTTGACTACTCGCCTGCCTGAGCCTGCGCCGTATCGCCGATATCTTCAACCAGCGCTTCGACTTCTTTATCAGGCACCGTGGACATTTCCATCTTATAGGCAAGGAACCACATCATCCCGACACCGAGTATCCAGAACAAGATCTGCCAAGCCCAGATTGACGGAATGCCAAAGGTCCAACCGGCAACACCCGCATTGGGGGCACCGAAGATGGTATTGCCAATCACCGCACCCGGGCCAATGCCGAAGAACATCCAGGCCAGAGTGATGATCCATGCCAACGGAACAAGTGCTTTTTTGTCTGCTGGCAGGGTGGCATGTTCACGCAGGAAGTTATGATACTTCATGCGATGATCCGTTGCCGCCTGTTGCTGTGTCATCGCAGACACCACAAGACAGATAGACAGATTAAAGATCATGCCCCACCCAGCGGAATGGATGGTCCATGGCCAACGACCCCAAGGAAGAACGCCCCCGGTCAGGGTGTGGCCAAGGGTTTCGGTGAAGATCACCGCCAACAAACCCGCAGCCAAGCCATAGGTGACGCCTTGGCGCGTGATCCACGGGAACCAGCACACCGCCGCAAGGGACGGCCACATCTGGAACCCAAAGGCCACCGCAAGGCCCCCCAGCAACACCAAAGCGTCGCGGGAGAAAGTTGCCACCGTAAGGGCGGCAACGACAATGAAGCCAACCCCAATTCGACCAACCATCTTTTGCTGATCATGGGATGCCGTGGGATTAAAGAACCGCTTGTAAAAATCACGGGTCAACATGCCCCCGGCAGTGGACATATACGCCGCACCGGTTGATTGCATGGCCGCCAGTGCACAAACGGCCAACAAGCCGACCAGCCATGGTGTGCCATCCGCAATCTGGTTGAAATAATACGGAACCAGCGAATCAGGCCTTTTGGCAATGGCCGCATCCAGCACCGTGGATATTCCTAATCCTGCCTCGTTCACCAACGGGTTGGCGCCCAAAAGATGTGCGCCCATGCCCTGGAATGCGGTGAAGAAAAACAGGATAAAGCCGATGCAGAACGATGATGCCCACACTTGCTGTGGTGCAAATGGCTTCGGATCTTTGTTGCCGAAGGCCCACATGGAAAACGCCGGGGCCGATTGGATCCCCATTAACGCAAACATATAGGTCAACACCATGATCCCGGTCCACAAACCACCGACCGGCGTTTCCTTGCCGAGGCCAGCGGTGAACTGGATCACACCCGGTATGGCGAAATAGGCATTATGCCCTTCCGGTGTCACCCCCCACTTTCCAACGCCAGAAGCCGCCACCTTTGCGAATCCAGCATTCAGCGCATCCCAACCACCGGCCAGGTTTAACGCGATCAGGCCCGTGATGATGATGCCCAATGCCAGCAAAATACATTGCAAGGTATCCACATACGCCACGGCTCGAAGGCCGCCCGAAGCGACATAAACCAACACAACCGCTGAAAGCACCCACATGCCAACGTTAACCGACAGAAGACCATCGGTTAGCACGTTAAACAAAAAGCCCGAAGCGCCCAACTGAACCCCAAGATAAGGAATGGAGAACAGCAATGCGACAAGGACTGTCAAAATCCGGATGCCATCGCCCTGGAAATAATCGGCAAACATTTCGCCCGGCGTAACATAACCGAACCGCTTGCCCAGCATCCATTGGCGTTTCAGAAAGAGAACGCCAGTGAATGGAATGGTGATGGTGTAAAATGATGCATAGGCATATTGAAAACCGTCTCGATAGACGAGCCCCGGATGCCCCATAAAGGTCCAACCGGAAAACGATGTCGCTGTCGCCGCCAGGACGAAAACCCACATCGAAATTTGTCGCCCTGCGATGAAATAATCACCGGCCGTTTTGGCCATACGAGCGCACTTGATGCCCCAGAAAATACAATAAACCCAATACAAAAAGACGAATGCAAATAACCAAATTACTTTTGCAGACATTACCGCCCCCTCCTTGTGAATACCTTATAATTTTCTAATAAAAAGCCTCTTACGCAATAGGTTGATGTAAATGCCTTAGCACATCATGGCCTGATTGTCAGTTTTCAATTCATTGGCCATAAATTAATCACATCCCGGGCGGGCCAAATTAAATTTTTTACGATTTTGCCTGATCCAGTACCATCCGCACCTTCCGGGCCAAGCCTGCCCTGCGATACGGCTTATGAAGCAACTCGCACGCTTCACCGAGCCCATTCATTTCATCCCTCCCGAGATCGGCATATCCCGATGTATAAAGGATGGCAATACCGGGAAAGGATTTTCTAACCTCTGCTGCGATTTCTGGCCCATTCATGCCGCCCGGCAAAACCACGTCCGTGAACAACAGATTTACCTGGGGCGCTGTCTCCAGAAGCTTAAGTGCCCTTTCGCCATTCCCCGCTTCAAGAATTTCGTAGCCCATGCCCCTTAACAGGGTGACCGACATGGTACGAACATCTGGATCGTCCTCGACAACCAAGATGGTCTCACCACGGGACTGAGGCACATTCTCCTCAGTTGTTTGAATTAAGGATTTTTCTACCTGCATAACCCGGGGGAAATACAGCCTGATCGTTGTCCCTTCGCCAATTTCACTGTAAATCGTTACGTTGCCGCCCGATTGCTTCGCAAAACCATAAACCATGGAAAGTCCAAGACCGCTGCCTTTCCCCACATCCTTGGTGGTGAAAAATGGATCAAAGGCATGATCAATCACATGCCGGGGCATGCCATGGCCGGTGTCGGTGACCGCAACCATCACATATTCGCCGGGTGCCATTTCGGTCTGCGCTGCTGCATAATCATCATCAAGGCTGACATTTCTGGTTTGTATCGTGAGCTTCCCGCCTGACGGCATGGCATCCCGGGCATTAAGCGCAAGGTTTAGAACCGCACTTTCCAATTGGTGGGGGTCCGCTTCACACGACCAAAGGCTCGCATCATTGACGATCTTAATCACAACGGTTTCGCCCAAAGCGGTGTTCAACAGGCCGGACATGCCGGCCACCAACTCACCCACATCAATCGACTTTGGCAGCAATGTCTGTTTTCTGGAAAAGGCCAGCAGTTGATTCGTTAATACAGCCCCCCGTTCATTGGCATGCAAAATAATAGAAAGAAACGGCTGAACATCGCCGCCTCTCTCGGCAATTTCTTTCGCCAATTCAATGTTGCCGATGCTGACCGCCAAAAGGTTGTTAAAGTCATGGGCAATGCCCCCGGTCAACTGGCCCACCGCTTCCATTTTCTGCGCCTGCTGCAGCTGTTCATCTCGCTGGCGATGTTCGGTTATGTCACCAGCAATCCCCACGATCCGGTACACTTCACCCTGTTCATTTTTAATGGGAAAAGCGCGATCTCTTATGTGACGTATCCGACTATCAGGCAGCACAATGCGGTATTCTTCGTCGTAGCCACCACCGGCTTGTTTTTCAAGCGCCATGCGAATGCGCTCGCGATCCTCAACGTGAATTGCATCCATAAAAGATTGTGGATTTTCATAGGCACTTTCACAAGACCGCTGCCATACCTGCTCATAGGCAGGGCTTATATAAATCATCTCGTTTTTAGAAGGATCGGTCATCCAGAAAACTTCGGATATATTTTCTGCCATTTGGCGGAAATTCTCTTCGCTGGATTTCAGTGCATCTTCCATCCGTTTGCGCTCAGAAATGTTGCTGATGGAACCTGCCATGCGGAGCGGTTTGCCATCATTGCCCCAAATAGCCTGACCCTTTGACTGGACCCAGATATAATTGCCGTCTTTGCCACGCAGACGAAGTTCCAGATTATAGGGCGCACGCTTTTCCAAATGATCCCGCACCGCCATCAGCACACGATCTTTATCATCGGGATGCAGCGCATCGGAAAAGGTATCGACCCGAGGGTCAAGTTCTGAATCTCCATAGCCCAGGATTTCTCTCCAGCGCGGCGACCAATAATGTTCACCCGTTTGAATATTCCAATCCCACACACCATCATTTGTTCCCGTCATCGCAAATGAATAACGTTCTTCATCTGCCCTGATTTTGGACGACATGCCGTTTAAAGCATCGACAATTTGATCAAGTTCATCCGGAGGGCCAACCTTGTCCAATTCAAGATAGGTTTGGGGCCTTCCAATATCGATTTCTTGGATAAAGGTGCCAATTCGAGCCAAATGGCGCGACACCAAATAGAAAAAAACCAGAAACAAAAACCCGGCAACCAAAAACGTCTTGATCCCATTTCCGACCAAGACAACGAACGCCTTTTCATAAAGTTTCCGGTAAATGCCATCAAGGCTTGCCACGATTTCCAATTGGCCCAGATTTATCTCACGGGTGTTATCGCGAAAAACAATGGGGAGCACTTGAGAAACCGTATTTTTTGATCGCCGCACCCCACGCGATAGATGGGGGACACCAGCCCTTTTAATCTCTACGAATTCAATATCAGGGATAGCCAATAAACCGTACAGCTGGGTGCCAAGCTGTGCGTCATCAAACGCCCATAAGCTTTGGGTAATCGTCCCCACATAACTGGCCTGAATCAAATCAACGCTGGTTTTAATACCCGCAACATCGCGGCGGTAATCGGTGAGCAGCTGCCAGCCAGTTGTTACCAACGTAATGCAAGAGCTGAACAGGATCAGCGCCAGAATTAACCGACGGGCAACGCGACTTTTGAAAATTGGGGGTTTATACATAACGGCTTACCCTATCCAGACACGCAGAACGGGTGGCAACTTGTTTTGGGCAGAACATAACGCCGTGATCGGGTGTCCGAATTTTCAACTGACTGGTGCCTTCTATGACACACAGATCCGCACAACAATAATCGGAAACTTGAACTTTCATACACCACTGAACTCCATGGCCCCCCCATGGAATGTACCTGCCAATGACAGAACAACAGCATCTCACCTTACCATAAATTGTCTGTTAATATAATTGATGGTTTTAACGGTGTAGACTGTCTTGTTAGCTGTAACAATTGAACGCATCATCATTGATGTACACCCCCTTGGCCGGACACCAATCTATGAAAAAAATATGGCTGATAAAGGTACTTATCGTACTGATTTTAGTACCCCTTTTCCCAATGCATGCTCACGCTCAGGAAAAGGCCTCCTACACCTTTGTCGGCACCCATTATCCCTTGGTATTTGAACAAGATAAAAATGGCCAAGTGCACGGACTAGGCTTTGATATTCTGAAAGCCATTTCGAATGAGATGGGGAAAACCTTTAAAACCATATACCTGCCATGGGGGCGTGCCCTACGAATGGTCAAAGAAGGTTCGGCCGATGGCATCATCGGGCTCTATATGTCTGAAGCCCGAAAGAAATTTTTAGTGTATTCCAATACCCCCTTCAGGAAGGACCACATACTCCTCATGACAAAGGCTGGCAGGAAGGTGTCTTGGGATGGAAATTTTAAAACCCTGAAAAACCATCACATTATCACCATCCGGCACTGGGTTTATGGAGATAAATTTGATGCCTATAAACATAATCTAAATATAGATATCGCAAACAAACTGTCCCATGGCCTGCGCATGTTGATGGCCAACAGGGGGGATATCTTGATCGCCAACGAGCAAAGTGCCCTTTATGAAATGCAAAAACTTTCTCTCATGAACGATATCGTGTTTTTAAAACCCGAAATTAAGCCCATTCAAAATTACTTCGCTTTCTCAAAAATTAAAAATGACACCAATTTCCAAAAGCGTTTTAACGCAGCCTTGTTGAAATTGCATCAAACCGGGCAGATGGCCAAGCTGGCCGCCAAACACACATTGTTTCAAAAATAGCCCCCCATCCCACAAGGACACATCCAAATTTCACAGGCCCCTTAGCTAAGCATTTGCACCGCGCCGCCGTTTCGCGTAAATTCCCCGCCGTGCCACCGATACGCTTATCGGGGACCCAAAATGGCCAAAAGCACCCGTAGCTCAGCTGGATAGAGCGCTGCCCTCCGAAGGCAGAGGTCACAAGTTCGAATCTTGTCGGGTGCACCATTCTTTCTATATATATTGTCTAACGTCAGCGCCTATGGGACAGATTAGGGGCATTGCATAAGAGAGGGTTTCTGGCACATCGTAATGACCCGAAGGGGAATGAAGATGAAACAGAAATCGCAGACAAGACAGACGGGTGCAGCCAAGGCGATCAA